>CAZGPW010000136.1:0-38839 GCA_964527535.1 uncultured Bacteroidales bacterium | reverse complement strand
TGTTCTTTTATTCCTTTGGGATAATTGCAGAAAAAAGCAAACGCCGGAGCGTGGGTAGGCAACTGGGTGACATATTTTATCCGCACATAAGAATTCCGGTACACAGGTGGTTTATGAGACTCCAGCGCCTTTGACAGCATTTGATTCAATTTGTTGGTGGTGATTCGTTGTCTGCGTCTTTTATACACCTCTATGGCTTCACCGAGCACTTTGTGGATACGCAATTTTGTCAAAACTGACGTGAAAATTACCGGCACATCCGTAAACGGTGCCAACCTTTCCCTGATGGCAGCTTCATAATTTTTAACTGTATTGGTTTCCTTATTCACCAGGTCCCATTTATTAACCACAATAACAACACCTTTCCCTTTGCGCTGTACAAGATTAAAAATATTCACATCCTGAGCTTCAATACCTCTTGTAGCATCAAGCATCACAATACATACATCTGAATTTTCAATGGTTCTAACTGCCCTCATCACCGAATAAAATTCCAGGTCTTCATGCACCTTATCTTTGCGCCTTAATCCGGCAGTATCAATCAGCACAAAGTCATATCCATATTTATTGTATTTTGTATTCACCGCATCACGGGTTGTTCCCGGAATATCGGTTACCAAATTGCGTTCTTCCCCTATGAGGGTGTTCACAAGTGAAGATTTTCCAACGTTAGGCCTGCCAATGATGGCAAAGTGTGGTATCTCATCGTTAGATTTTTCCTCCTTTCCTTGTTCAGGCAATAGTTCTGTCACTTTATCAAGCAATTCTCCTGTGCCGCTACCATTGATGGAAGATATTGGAATGGGATCGCCCAGTCCGAGATTATAAAACTCATAAACATCGTCGTGACGCATGGTATTATCAACTTTGTTTACCACCGGGATAACCTGCTTGCCGGATTTTCTCAGCATATTGGCCACCTTGTCATCCAGATCGGTAATACCGGTTTCAACATCCAGCAAAAACACGAGCACATCTGCTTCTGCCATAGCAATTGCAATTTGCTTTTTGATTTCTTCTTCAAAAACGTTGTCAGGATTTTCGACATATCCTCCTGTATCAATCACAGAAAAAGCCTGTCCGTTCCACACACATTCACCATAGATTCTGTCTCTGGTAACGCCGCTCAAGTCATCCACAATGGCCCTGCGTTGTTCTATAAGCCTGTTAAACAGAGTAGATTTGCCAACATTTGGCCGGCCGATTATTGCTACGATTGAAGCGCTCATAGTATTTTAATTTTACGTATTATACAATTTGTAACTAATCTGTTAAATTTGGTTAATAACGGTTAATATTAATAGGTGTTAGGGGTTAGGGGTTAGGGGTTAGGAAAAGCTTCCCTCCTAACCCCTAACCCCTAACTCCTAACCCCTAGCTCCTATAACCTCTCATTTCGGGTTGGTGACTCATAAGTAATCGATTTTAACTATTATCAACATTTATTAATGTTTTTAAATGAACCCTTTATTACTGATTATTTACTCCAAATTTCAACCTACGAAGTTATTATTTTTTACATCTAATTATTGATAACCAAATTGCCTCAAAATACGGTCATCGTTGCGCCAGTCTTTTTTCACCTTCACAAACAATCCCAGATATACTTGTTTTCCGAAAAATTCTTCGGCATCTTTCCTGGCCATTTGCCCAACCTTTTTAAGTGAGGCCCCTTTGCGACCAATGATTATCCCTTTTTGGGAATCCCTGGCAACAAAGATGGTGGCTTCAATACGTATAATTTTTTCATCTTCCTTGAATGAATCTACCACAACTTCTACAGAATATGGTATTTCCTGACGGTATTTTATTAAGATTTTTTCCCTGACAATTTCAGATATAATGAAACGCTCAGTTCTATCAGTCAATTGATCTTTCGGGAAGAAAGCAGGATTTTCAGGCAGGCGGACAAGAATTTCATCCAACAAGCGACCAAGATTATGAGCTTTCAATGCCGACATAGGGATCACGGTAGCATCGGGTACCTCATTCTCCCAGCTTTCAATCATAGCCATAACAGCCTCCTGTGTACTCAGATCAATTTTATTGATAAGTATAATCACCGGGGTATCCGAAGTTTTCAACTTCTCAATATAATGCTTGTTTTTCATTGGAGATTCAACCACATCAGTAACATACATAATGACATCAGCATCCTCAAAAGCCGTACTGACAAACCTCATCATATTTTCCTGAAGCCTGTAGGCCGGTTTGATAATACCGGGGGTATCAGAATATACAATCTGAAAATCTTCACCATTGACAATACCAAGAATCCGGTGCCTGGTTGTTTGTGATTTGGATGTAATGATGGAAATTTTTTCTCCTACCATATTATTCATGATGGTGGATTTTCCGACGTTGGGATTTCCAATGATGTTAACAAATCCGGATTTGTGTTCCATGATAGATATTTTGCCGCAAAGGTAGTGAAAATAAAAAACGTGATTTCAGTTTTCTTACAAGCCTGCAAAATTTAAACATAAAAGTAGGCTCTATTGTTGTTTGCATGCCTGAAAGAAATGCAGTGAACTTATTAACAAACCGGATAAAAAATATTCAATCCAGACAGGGTCTCAAGTAATTTTACTTAGGGTTTGCTGAAAAAGTCTGAGGTACACCATAGGAGCTGTTAAAAAAATAAAGCTTGCAAAATTGACGAAGCTATTTTGTTTAATGTTTTTCAGCAGAGCCTACTTAAAGGCTGCTTCAGACAGGCCTTCATCTTCAAGCCGTAATTTGTCAAAATAATCCGGCACTTTTTTCCCTGTCAGTTTATCCACATACAGTTTAGCAAGGTATTGACTAAGCATGAAACCATGCCCTCGTAAGCCAATAAACAAGCCTTTTCCGGGATCCACAATGTACCTGGGTTCAACATAATACCCACTCCATACAGCCTGGAATCCTATGCTTGACAAATCCGGAATCCAGTCAATGAATACTTCAGAGACAATGTTCATAAAGGCTTTAGAGTTTATTTTCAGGTTTTTATCGCTTTCCTGAGGGTCAACAGCCGGGGATGCACATCCGATCAGCTGTCCGGTTTCACCAAGTTGCTGGCCATATACAGCAGAAAACCCTTTGTAGTTCTGCCGGTCGATCATCATTGGAAGGGGCTTGTTTTCAACCCCCATAAAAGGCAGCCGTCGTGTAATAAAAGCCTGATGCCTGACGGGATAAACACCTGTATAAATGCCAAGTTTTTCAGCGTATTTTTCTGCTTCATCCCCAAGCGCATTGACAAAATGTTCTGTTTCATATTCCATATATGTTCCGTCGTGTAGCTGCACCAATGCAATGATGTTACTGCCCTGTTTGTGTAAATCAATCAGGTTACAGTCTTCCAGTATGGTTCCCCCTGCTTTGATACCCAGCGAACGGATAATATCCAGTGTTTTTCCCGGGGTAGCCTGCCAGCAATCATTGGTTACAAGGGCAGACTTGTATTTTTTAAGATTGGGGTTAAAATGGGGAGAAATATACCTTGAGAAATCTTTGGGTTCAATCATAATTGCATCGCTCCATTCACGGGAAGCATCCAGTGATCTATAGGTGGCATCATCGTGAGCAAAACTGACGTAATTGATATCACGGTAATCAATGTTGGCTGTTTTTTGCAGTTCTTCAAAAATTTTCTTGTTGTTGATGGCAATATCAGCCAAAGCGGGCAGTGAAAAGGCAGGCCTTCCGCCGGCAATATTTCGCCAGGATGAGCCCCTGCCCTTATTGATAAGAACCGGTTCTAATCCGGCTTCTGCCATATACCGGAATAAGCCGGAACCTGCCATTCCTCCTCCGGCAATCAGGCTTTTAACTTTGATTCTTTTCAGCTTTCCCTGAGATTTTACCGGAATAATTTTCTCATCCTGCAAACGTGGATACATCTCTGACATAACAAGCTGATTAGACATCGGTGCCCGTGGAGTAGTTTCTCCAGTGATCTCAATACCATAAGGCACTATCATCTGGCGCAAACGTTTAACACATCGACTTCCCCGGCACGGTCCCATTCCAAGCCGTGTTGTGTGTTTTATTTCATCAATGGATATGAATTTTCTGTCTCCAACCACATCCAGGATATCCTGTAGTTTCACATCTTCACAATGACACACGTATGTTTCGGCATGGGATTTATCCTGACCGGATGTCAATTTCAGCGGTTCAGGGTAATTTTCTTTCACAATAAATCCCCTGGCTTTCATCAAATCTTCACCATGGATATCCAGAGTTTTTACACGTGCAACATTGGTTTTATTGGGTTTTTCCAATATTTTCTCAATTTGGCCCTCCCCTATTTTCTCACCTTGATTGTTTACAATAAAAACATCTTTTCCGGCTTCAACTTCGTATTCAATTGGTAAAAACAGCCAATCCTTTTTCAAATTGTAACCAAAAATAGCCAGGCCAGGACACTGACTAACACATTGCATGCATCCGGTACACTTATCATAATCAATATGGGGAGCCGTGCTGGTGGAAGATTTGGTAATGGCCCCGAAAGGACAAGCAAAAGCACAGGGGTTACAAGCAAAGCCGTGCAAACAGTCAATCAAAACAAAAGGTTTCTTCCATGCCCGTTCTTTTGATGGTTTATAAGGTTTATCCAGCACACGAACGGGTTCTTGTTGTGAATCAAAATATGCTTTTGATGTTTCCAGGTATTGTTTATAATCATACCTTACTTTCAGATTGTTGAGTATTTCGAACGCGATTTGTTTTCCGCGCAAAACGGCACTTGTACCCTCTCCTATACGTAAGGCATCTCCGGCAGTCTGAATATCACGTCCAAATATTTCTTCTCCTTTTTCTTTTAGCTGGTCATCCGGGATCAGGCCGGTACATACATTGATGGCATCAATCCCGTAAATCTCTTTTTCCGTGCCGGGAACAGGTTTAAAATTTTCCGCTTTTGCAATGACAGCACCAATGATGCCTGAATTATCCTTGTTGGGAATGGCTTTTAACAAGGTATAACCTGTCATTATGGGTATTGCAAGCCGTTTTACACGGTTGGCCTGAACGGGAAAACCACCTTCTTGTGGCATGGCTTCAATAATGGCCTTGACGTTGGCTCCGGCCTGCATAAGCTGATAAGACGTGAGGTATCCAATGTTTCCGGCACCAATGGTAAGCACATTTTTTCCCAGCAGGGTAAATTCAGTGTTCATCATTTTCTGAACGACCGCCGCCGTATAAACACCTGGCACATCATCATTTTCAAACCCGGGTAAGAAGGGGACTGCCCCGGTAGCAATAATTAATTGGTCGGTAAGAATAAAGAAGATTTCGTTTGTTTTTATGTTTTTTACTGCAATGCGCTTCCCTTCCAGGATATCCCACACAACAGAATTGAGAAAAATACCGGATTTATCATCACCGGCCAGTGTTTCTGCTATATCAAAGCCGCGCATACCACCGTATTGTTTTTCTTTTTCGAAAAAGAAGAACTGGTGAGTTTGCATTAAAAACTGCCCGCCGATTTTCTCGTTGTTATCAATGACAATGTTATCAACTCCATGTTCATTCAATACTTCACGGGCAGCTAAACCTGCCGGTCCTGCACCAATGATAGCTACCCGGGTGCGGTAAGTTTTATAAGGCTCATTTTCTGCGGGTTCTGCCCGGGGTTGAAAATCTTTTGGAATTTGCGTGACTTCCTTAACGTTATCCACCTTAGTAATGCAAATCCTTTTTACTTTTCCATCTACAAGCATTTCGCAGGCACCGCATTTCCCGATGCCACATTCCAGGGAACGATTTCTGTTTTTTACAGATTTTGAATGCACGGGAAACCCTGCCTGATGCAATGCGGCAGCGATGGTAAACCCTTTTTGGGCACTAACAATATTCCCCTCATAGATAAAGCTGCATTTTTCAGCTTCAGGAATATGAAGGATGGGATGTTTATCAATTTTATACATAACAATTACGTTTCATCTTTAACATGTTAAAAATGAACATAATTGAATTAACGTCCAATGAGTTTTATCAGGTTTTCAGAAGTTAATTGTTTTTTACCCCATCTGAATTCCCGCTAAAGTTAATAGGCTATTGCTTCGATATCCGGCATGCATAAGCCAGCACCGTTACTTGAAAAGAGCATTCAATACCAAAACAGTTTTACATCAAAAAAACCAGCTATCTAGTTTTTTTGTTCCAGCTCGTTAAAATACGCCCTCAATTTTTCTTTTCTTTCTTCAGGGATTGCATGCCACTTAACTTCCTGCACAGCGCCATCGATAGCAAATAAAATACTGCGCCCTGCGTTTTTATCTATTTGTTTTACCCTGGCAAAAGCCTCTTCAGTACCAACTTCTTTTAAATCTTCCAGGCTGTTTATTCCTACATTTTCCAGTTTTAGTTCCAAAACTTTTCCAATGTTTAAAGCTTCACTTAATTTTGTCATCTTAATTATCCTTTTTATTTCTTATTTCAAATTCAATGTAAAAATATAAAATAAAAACATATTTAATAATATATTTTCTAAACAATACGTTAATATTATACATTTGATCACAATAAGACAGGTTTGTGATTTTAATTTTTATACCATCTGAATATATCGAACAGGTTTTCTGGCCTTAATTTGTTCAACCACTTAAAATTTTCAAATCGCATATCCATGGGATTGGAATTATCTTCCGGCACTAAAGAACCTTCCGGTTTCCCCACATAAGAAATCCGTTCAATTTTTCCATCTTTTCGGTACACAGTCATTTCAGAGCTTTTTTCTTTGTTGACGCCAATGATATCATCAGAACCTTCATCCCTTACGTAGTAAATCGTTCGTGCATTTTCGGGAATATAAATTTTTGACAATTCATTGTTTTCCATTTGACCGTACATATTTTTCCCGGAAATCTGTGAAAACCTAATGCTGTCTTCCTGCATGACAATGAGTGCATTACGTAACATGTTGATGCTATCGGCTTTTTTGTTTTTAAGGAACAACTCAATGGTATCTGCGGTTATTTGGCTTTCTTCTGACCACAATACAGGATCATGGTACATTCTGATAAGCGAATCACTTTCAGTATAAATCAATGAATCGCATCTTCCCTGCATATCAGATTTAAACATTTGTACTTTATAGTAGGTTTGAATAATTCGATTATCAAGGGAATCCCTATACAGAAAAACGGTATCGCCGTGAATGTAGGTAGTGTCAGTATTTTCATAATACATTACCAGTGCTGAATCTGTCATCATAGAACGGTCTTCAATGTCGTTGTATTCGGCGTAGTTGCCACTACCTGCAAAATTTTCCAGCGTATCAAGCATATACACATTCCGCCATGCTTTACCATCGCCTGTTTTGCTGTTATAAAAAATGGAATCTGCCCATAAGGTCTGTGATTGTTGGTACACAACGGTATTCTTTCCGAAAGCAGACAAATCCTTTTTGGTATCGTACCATCCGGTAATGCATTCAATGCGGGATGAATCTGTAAGGATAGTTGTGGGGCCTAGGAAATCGGTTACTTCATTGTTTGTATTGTATTTTAAACTATCTGCATAAATTGTATAATCGGGATGGACAAGGTGAACAGAATCCACGGCATAATAATCTTCTGTATCGGGGTAATAATATCCTTTCATACTCGTCATCCGGATATCCTGATGCAGCACTTTGCCTCCGTCAAAGAAGTAACCAAAATTATCCTCTCTGTCATAATTCAGTGAGTCTGTAAACAATTTTGATTGTTTATGAATGAGAATCACAGAATCCCTTACTTTAGCCATTTTGGTATTCCCATTATACGACATAAAACGACCCGTCATCATCAGGGAATCCCCCTGTTCCATTCTCACATTACCAAAGGCATCCATGGAATTGGTAGGAGCATAAAACCAGGCGCTGTCGCAATACATGAATGCGTTTTCATGCTTAAAACCAACGTTTCCGATGAGGCGCCTTGCTTTAATTTCGGAGGTATTGTCAAAACTGGCTTTATCAGCAGAAATAATTTGTATTTTTTTATTTTCCTGAGCGTAAGAAACAACAGCCAGTGCAAATAAAACGCAACCGGTAAGCATATATTTCACAGGGCTCTGCATTAGTCCTGAAGGTAAGCATCAATAATTTCCTCAACCGTCAAACGCTCAGCTTCTGCTTTATAGTTTTTAATGATCCTGTGTCGCAGAATAATTTTTGCAACTGATTTAACGTCTTCAATATCCGGCGAATATTTACCGTGAAGCACGGCATGTGTTTTAGCACCAATAACGAGGTATTGTGAAGCCCTGGGGCCAGCTCCCCACTGGATGTATTTTTCTGTCATGGGATGTTGATTAGATAACCCCGGACGTGTTTTTGTGGCCAGTTCCACGGCGTACTTCAACACCTTGTCATTGACAGGAACGCGTCGAATCAATTTTTGAAACCCGATTATTTCGTCGGCAGTCATCACAGGATTTACGTCCACATCAATATCAGCAGTTGTTTTTTTCACGATGGTGATTTCATCCTCAAATTCGGGATAGTCCACATAAATATTGAACATGAACCTGTCGAGTTGGGCTTCAGGCAAAGGATAGGTTCCTTCCTGTTCGATGGGGTTTTGCGTAGCCAACACAAAAAACGGGTCATCCAGCTTATAATGGATCCCGGCAGCGGTTACAGCATGTTCCTGCATAGCTTCAAGCAAAGCAGATTGTGTTTTTGGCGGGGTACGGTTAATCTCATCAGCCAAAATAAAATTGGCAAACAAAGGGCCTTTGATGAACTTAAATTCCCTTTTTTCATTGAGGATTTCAGTACCAATAATGTCAGATGGCATTAAATCAGGCGTAAACTGTATGCGCTTGTTTTTCAATCCCAATGCCTGGGCAATGGTGTTGACCAGCAATGTTTTTGCAAGCCCCGGCACACCGACAAGCAAACAATGCCCGCGTGAAAAAATTCCAATCAGCACTTCTTCTATCACCTGGTCCTGTCCGAACACTTTTTTTCTTATCTCATCTGTCAGCAACCGGTATTTTTTATTCAGTTCCTGAACAGCTTCCACGTCATTTTTTTGTTTTTCCATTACATTCATGATTTGTAACAAATGTACAACATTATACTGAAAATAAAAGTATATTATTGTCCTTAATGCTTAATTTTTTGGTTCTACTGAAAATTTCATGTATCTTAAACCAAATTTAACACGATAACTTATGAAAAAGAAAAAATTAACAACCACGGGTGGCGCACCAATAGCCAACAATCAAAACTCAATAACTGCCGGCAAGCGTGGTCCGGTACTCATGCAGGATTATCAATTGATGGAAAAGCTCGCACATCAAAACCGTGAACGAATTCCTGAACGGGTTGTACATGCAAAAGGATGGGGGGCCGAAGGTATTTTTACCGTTACCGACGATATTACCAACTATTCCTGCGCCAAAATATTCAGTGAAGTTGGTAAAAAAACGCCAATGTTGGCACGATTTTCAACGGTTGCCGGCGAAAAAGGTGCAGCTGATGCCGAACGTGACGTGCGCGGTTTTGCTTTAAAGTTTTACACCGAAGACGGCAATTGGGATATGGTTGGCAACAACACCCCCGTATTTTTTGTCCGTGATGGCTATAAATTTCCCGATTTTATTCACACTCAAAAACGGCATCCCAAAACAAACCTACGTTCAAATACGGCAAAATGGGATTTTTGGTCACAAACGCCTGAAAGTTTGCACCAGGTAACCATTTTACACTCAGACAGGGGTATTCCTGTAAGCCCCATGCACATGAACGGCTACGGTTCACATACGTACAGTTTCTGGAACAAAAAAGGGGAACGTTTTTGGGTAAAATTTCATTTCAAAACTCAGCAGGGACATAAAACCCTGACCAATGAAGAGGCTGAAAAAGCCATCGGAGAATCCAGGGAAACCTATCAGGAAGCATTGAATGAGGCCATTGAAAACAAAAGTTTTCCAAAATGGACATTTTACATTCAGGTAATGCCTGAAAAAGACGCAGGAAAAACACCCTATAATCCGTTTGACATAACCAAGGTATGGCCTCATGGCGATTACCCGCTGATAAAAGTTGGAGAATTTGAACTGAACAAAATTCCGGACAATTATTTTGTTTACATTGAAAATGCTGCATTTTCTCCTTCGAATGTGGTTCCGGGGATCGGATATTCACCTGACAAGATGCTGCAGGCAAGGGTGTTTTCATACGCTGATGCACACCGTTACAGGTTAGGAACGCATTACGAAAGCCTCCCGCCAAACCGCCCGAGGAATGAAGTAAACCATTATCATGCCGATGGTTCAATGCGGTTCTTTGATAATTTTGAAGATAATCCGGATGCTTTTTACGAACCCAATTCCTTTGAAGGCCCTGCTGAACAAGATGTCCCTGTTGAACCACCATTGCGTATTGATGGTGATGCTGACAGATATGGCAATGAGGATGATGATGATTTCACTCAGGCTGGAAATCTGTTCCGGCTTTTTGATGATGATCAGAAACAACGCCTGTTCGAAAACATTGCCGGTGAGATGGAAGGTATTCCAAAAGAAATTATTGAGCGTCAGCTTAAGCTCTTTGATGCTGCAGATAAAGCGTATGGTGCGGGTGTAAGAAAAGCGCTTGGCTGGTAATACACCATTTATCTTTTCGTAATGATGATTTTATGGTGTTCAGTGACTTTTTTGCCTTTCAGGCTCAAGCAATAAATGCCGGGCATCAGACTGCTGGTGTTAAGTTCATAATGCCCATAAAAGTGAAATTGCATGACTTTTTTACCCTGAAGGTTTGTCAATACTCCAAACATCTGATTGTTATGCTTAGTGTTGATATGCAGTTCTTGATTGGCAGGGTTTGGATATAGTTTTGTTGATGACACAGGCATTTCTATTTTATCAACTGATTCATCCGGCCTAACTACTATATGGTAAGGATATTGCCAGGATCCGGGGTCTGCGCTGCCCGACACACATACATACAGGCTATCGGTGTTATAATCAGGGAGATTTATGTGTATTTGATGCACTGAATCTGTTATAACCTGAGCAACCAGGAGGGATTGAAATTTATCATAAACAAAAATACTATCCATCAGGGCTGTATCACCGTTCACACTGATTTCAACAGCTTCCTCATTATTGCAGGGGATTAAAAACATATCTTTGTCAACCGAACTGTAATTTTGCCCCAGGCTAATAAACCCCATAATGCTGTCACCGGGATGTATGGTGTAAGCCAGGGAAAATTGCTCCGGTTCATCCAGGCCGCGCATAACTGTAGCATAATCACCACCTTCGGATGTATGAAAAACATTGGTCAGGCATGTGTCTGTTATGCCTGCAGGGACAGGGTGTCCATTTTCATGCAACCATTGACGTTCAATGGCAACAGCGCCATCACCAGTGAGATTGCTTGCCCAATCAGACCAGATGGAAGTAAGCCATGTGTAACGAATATTATGCGGTAAAGGCATGTCAGGATTGTCACGGGAGGTGTAATAACTTTCGTTGATGCCAGTGATATAATCATCATGATCCCCGTCGCAGTTGATATCAACATTATCAAAAGTGCTGTTGCCCAGCAATCCGCTTTCACTTTCAATGCAGTGTTCGTATCCGCCAAACATATAAATTCCTTTATATACAGCGCTGTCTTCACAAAAATTGTATGAATCGTATTCCCAGAGCATATCCCGGTTAGCTTCAGAGTTTCCTGTAGCTGAAGGGGTATTGGATTTTGTCGGGTCGGGGGATGTATTGGACCCCAGGTGTGGTGTGCCAAATGTTACCACCCTGGCGACCCGGTGTCCGTCGGGAACCCAGGGGTTCTGCCAGTTTACATGTGTACCCTGCCCGTCTGTGCGCTGCAGGTATTCCCTTATGGCAAGCCCGCCCATAGAATGACCCACAAGCACAACTTTGTCAGCTCCGGTATAATCCAGCACTTCCGATATCATGATGTTGAGGGCAAAGCCTTGTTTGAATATAGCAGACTGGTTGCTTTGGTCAAAATAATCGTTTAGTATCCCGTTTGCACCACGAATGTTTTCTTCTTTGAAATTGACCACAAACAAATTTTCTCCTGTCCATGTATCGGTGTAATCATCAAAAGGCACATCGTAATTTCTCCGTCCCAAAAAAATGCTGTCTCCGTTAAAAACAAAATCTTCCCACCGAACGTCCTCACTCAAAAGCGCTGTTTCGGTATTATCATCAGCATTTAAAACAATGTCAAACACATTGACAGGCCCACAATTTTGCTCGTCGCGCAAGTATTCCAGCGTGCCTCCAAACGTAGTTTCACTTCCGGCAAGCCCATGGATAAAAATAACCGGATAAGGCAATTGATTTTGTGCTTGCAGGGATACTGGCAAGACACATATCCCCCCAATAATAAAACCTAATATGTACTGAACGGGTTTTCTCAATAACATTTCAACAACCAATCATTTCTTTACTGCGAAAGTAAATATTTTAATGTATGTACATTCCTTTTTTCCCATTCAAAACTTTATAAAAACTTAAGGGGAGTTCTGTCTTTTCTTTTTCGCAGCCTGACGCAGGCCGGCATCCTGCCATTGGGGATGCTGTGCTGTTTGTCCGCCAGGCAGATTGACCGGAGGCTACGCCCGGCGGAGCTTTGCGGAGACGGGAAAATCCTGTCCGGGCGGATATAAACAGCCGGCATCCCAAATGGCAGATACAGGCCGAAGGCAGAAACAATGTTTGATGAGAGCAGACATGTTCCTGCTGCCCAACAAATAAATATCAGGCAGATGTCCGTGGTTGTTTTGCAATATCAAAAGAAAGTATTCTTTGAGCGTTGCAATGCAATCCTTATTGCCTATATCTGCTTTTGAAAAAAATTGTGTGGAAAACTCAAAATAATCACGTAAATTTGCTGAAAATTGTGCATTATGATTCAACGTATTCAGACACTGTATTTGCTTGGCGCCGTTATTGTCGGCGTAGTAATGTTTTTCATTCCGCTTGGTCATCTTATACTTGAAGAAAATCTTGTGGTCGATTTCTTTCACAGTGGTATCGCTAATGATGAGATTTTGGAAAACAGTTACAAAACCCTTCCTTTGACTACTTTACTTGGGATTTCGACAGGGCTGAGCCTGCTTATCATTTTTCTCTATAAACGCAGGATATTACAAATGCGCCTGTGTGGCATCAATATTTTTCTGAACATCGGCCTGATAGGCTTAATTGTTTTCTATATGTTTGATGCAGCTAAGAAACTGAATGCCGAAAAAGATTTCAACGTGGCCATCATCCTGCCTGTGGTTAGTATTATATTCCTCTATCTTGCCATCCGCAACATCGGGAAAGACGAAGCCAGGGTAAAAGCGGCTGATCGTATCAGGTAAGTGTGTGGGTCAGTATATTATATTGTACCTGCCGGACATAAATTCAATGTTCCCATTTATACTGCATTACTCAGGAACACACCAAAAAGCATTCAGGGCATTATCTGGTTGAAATATTCCATAATTTGATGTTATGTTATTCGTTCTTGATGTTGCTTATGATATATATCATTCCATTTCATACCTTTTTTGCCGGCAAATCAATCAACTTTTTCGCGTTGTTCTTGTTAAACAGTGAAACGCCTGAGCTATGATAATGAAATACATTACCGAATACTTCAATGAATTGTTGTACCTCACGGCAGAAATGGCGCCATATTTGTTACTGGGCTTTCTATTTGCTGGGATGTTGCATGTGTATTTTCCGGCATCAAAAATGATGAAGTATTTTGGCGGAACAAAACTCCGTCACGTAACCAATGCTTCTATTCTTGGGATTCCACTTCCATTGTGTTCATGTGGGGTGATTCCCACAGGTGTTTCGTTGTACAAAAACGGCGCATCCAAGAGTTCCAGCATTTCATTTTTGATTTCTACCCCCCAAACGGGTGTAGATTCTATTTTAGTTACTTATTCCCTCATAGGATTGCCCTTTGCTATTGTACGGCCAATTGTTGCCTTGTTCTCGGGTATCATAGGCGGCTGGATTACCGGCAAAGTGGACAAACAACAATTTGACAACAGCCAAAATTCCAGACATCATGTTACAGAATGGCAGGGCAGGGGCAAATTCAAAAGCGTGTTTTGGTATGGATTTGTTGAATTTATGGCAGACATCGCCAAATGGCTTGCCATAGGTTTGCTGCTGGCAGCACTGATATCTGTCATCATTCCCGATGGTTTTTTTGAGCAATACATTGGCAATGATTTCATCGGGATGTTGATTCTCTTAGCTGCAGCCATTCCGCTTTACGTATGCGCCACCGGGTCTGTCCCAATCGTAGCCGTGCTGATGTTAAAAGGCATATCACCGGGGGCGGCACTTGTATTTCTAATGGCAGGGCCAGCCACCAACATTGCAAGCATGACGGTACTTGGAAAAGTCTTTGGCAGGAAAACATTGTTTGCTTATATGGGTTCCATTATTGGGTCTGCGTTATTATTCGGCTGGATAATAAACCAATTTTTTCCCCGCGCATGGTTTGTGCAGGCGCTTGAACATGCACAGCACAGTGGTCATTTTATTCCTTTGTGGTTTAAATATACTTCTGCTGGCATCCTGGTACTACTGCTGCTCAATGCGCTTTTGAGACGTTATTTTGTAAAAGCAAAACCAACAGAAAAACAAACAAAAAACAAGGAGAAAAACATGGAAACAATACGTATAAAAATAGATGGAATGACTTGCAACCATTGTAAAACGACTGTAGAAAAACATCTGAAAGCCCTAAATGGAATTGACGATGTCCAGGTAGATCTGAGCACAGGAACGGCTCAATTAACCGGCACCAGTATAGATATCAAAGCAGTGGCTGATGCTGTCAATGATCTTGGCTATGCCTATGTGGGTAAAGTATGATGTAAAAATCCACTTTGGGGTTAATCCTGTATTGCACCGGTGATTACCATCCGCTACATCGGAAAAGACGATACGAGGCTTAAAGGCAGCCGACCGTATCAGGTAAGTGTATGGGTCAATTCTGATGCTGCAAACTCCGTTTTGCAATTTCCAGGTTTCGCTTGGCTTGTTGATCCTGCGGGTTGATGCTTAATGAACGTTGCAGGTATTCCACGGCTTTTTCATCCTTGCCTTCAATGCCGTACGAAATACCAATGAATTTCAACGCTTCGGCATCGTTGGGTTTGATATCCAGTAAGCGTTCAAAATAGCGGCGTGCTTTTACCGGTCTGTTCATGGTACCATAGGCAAAACCCATTTTTCTTAGTAATTCAGGGTCATCCGGGGTCAGTTTTTCCGCTTTTTCAAACATCATGATGGCAGAATCGGGTTTGTACCGTTTGTTTAAGTACAAATCGCCCATTGCTTCCCACAATTCGGTATGATTGGGGTTAATGTCAGCAATCCGTTTCCATGTTCTTATCTCATAAACAGGCTTATCAATGTTTTGTGTTAACACACCATAGATATTACCCCATGCATCCTGATTTTCAGGGGCAATTTCAAGCACGCGGATGTAATAATCTACCATGCCTTTTACATCCTTAAAAACAACATACCGGATATTGGCCATACGGATAAGCGGCTCTGTGTAATTTGGATGAATTTCCATGGCTTTTTTTAGGTAAGGAATGGCTTCTTTCATCATCTCATTGCGCCTGGTTGTATCCTGTAATTTTTCAGCTTTGGCATACAATTCACTGCCATAAGAAGAATTTCCTTTGGCAGAATTTTCTGAAATCTGCACATCGTGCCCAAACAAAGTTAAACTGTTTTTCCACACCATATTACGGTTCACGGCTTTCACGGAATATAAGCCGATGATGATAATTATGGCATACGTAAACAGCTTTTTTCCATTTTTCAATTCCACCAGTTTTAACAGGTAGAACCCCAGCATCACCGCAAAAGCAACGGAAGGGAAAAACATAAAACGCTCACTCATAAACGCCCCGATGTTTATTACCAGGTTGGATGTCATGGAAAGGGTAGCGAAAAAGAACAAAATAGCCCATGCATACAGGCGGCGCTTTTTCAGACCTATAATAGCCAGGACTCCCAATGAAGTATATATTATCAAAGGCAAAATTGCTTTCCAGTTGCTCCAGTCAATCAACTGAATGTGGTAAGGGTAATAATCCCACGTCAACGGATGCGGGATGATAAGCAGTTTGAGGTACAATCCGAGGGTATAAAAAATGGTGGCGTATTTTTCGCCGTTTTCAGCTTCAAGAAACGGATTGTTCATCAATTGCCCGGACGGTTCTCCCATCAACTGGCCCAAAACAGATACCCTTACAATAAGATACAATGCAGCGGCTCCGAGTACAGGTAACAGCGACACCCAGATGTCGCGTTTTTTTGCCAGTTTAAAAAACCACAGGCTGAAGGGAATAACAAACAAAAACGTAAATGCAATTTCTTTTGACATCATCCCCAGGAAAAACACCAGAAAGATCCAAAACAGAAACATGAGTTTACGGGTTTCGGCATAGCGAATGGCAAACCACAATGCTGCAAGGGCTCCCAGGAAAGCAAATATCTCGTCGCGTCCTTTGATGTTGGCTACAATTTCTGTATGTATGGGATGAGCAGCGTATATCAAAGTGGCAATAAAAGCCAGTGACAACAAGGGGTTTTTTTCTTTTTCCGGTGGAAATATTTTCAGCATCACCTTATACAATAACAACACCGACAACACATAAAAAAGCACATTGAAAAAATGCATCACATGCGGATTGCCATTAAAAACCGATTGCCCGATGGCAAAACTTACCATGCTCAACGGCCGGTACCTGCCGCCTTGAACAATGGATGCATCTTCACCAAACATGCCCGCCATCATATCGTGAGAGAGAATGTCCCCAATACCTTCGATGCCTTTTTGTGTGTAGGCGTTGTTTTGTATTACCATTTTATCGTCAAGGGCAAATTCATGGGGAATGGTATTGACATACAAGCCAGCGCTTATCAGAATCAATATCACCCAACAAAGTTTATTTCTTTTCATTTCCTGATTGTTTTTGATGTGATGAATGTAGAAAATTTTTGGCTACAAACCAAAAAACCACCTTTCATCATCAATAATAATAAATGTAACAACTCACCGCAAAGACGGAGACCCGTCTTTCGCCGGGCAAGGTTGCAAAGATTAAAAATTATAAAATTTATTTACAAATCTTTTAATCCTGAGGTTAATAGAAAATAAACAGTTAGAGGGGTATGTGAATAACGGTTAATAATGCTTAACCCCCGTTGGAGAAAATTCTTACGATGTTAATATTTGGTTACTTCAGCTCTGCGCCTTATCGTCTCGGCGGTTACAAATAAATAATTTCTTAACTGAAAAAACCATTGTGCCATTTATCTGTTATGGTAAATAAACATAATGGGAAATACAATGAATAAAACCACCATTCCCGGCATGGCAAATAAATTGGTTGTCATTACGGGTGCCAACAGCGGTTTGGGTTATGAAACGGCCAGGCTGCTGGCAAAACAACATGCCCATGTTATATTAACGGGCAGGATCCAACACAAAATTGATGCTGCAAAACAAGCCATTGTCAATGATTACCCTCATGCCCGGATTGAAGCCAGGTTACTTGATATGGCTGATTTATCTTCTATCAAAAGGTTTTCGGATGCAACACTGCGTGATTTCAAGAAAATAGATGTGCTGATAAACAATGCAGGTGTGATGGCGACTCCGCATGAAAAAACAAAGGATGGTTTTGAATTGCAGTTTGGCACCAATCACCTCGGGCATTTTGCCTTGACAGCTCAATTGTTCCCATTGTTAAAGGACACCCCCGGAAGCCGCATTGTAACGGTATCCAGCCTTGCTGCAAGAAATGGCAAGATTCAGTTTGATGACCTTATGTTTGAAAAACAGTACAACCGGTTTAAGGCCTATCGGCAGAGTAAACTGGCTAACCTGATGTTTGCATTGGAATTACATTCACGGTTAAAAAACAAAAACATAAAACTCATGTCCCTGGCGGCACATCCCGGTGTGTCAAAAACAAATTTATTTGACAGTGTGCAACCTAATGTGGTGCTGAAAATGCTTGGTAAAATTATGATGCCAATTATCACCCAACCCGCATCAAAAGGCATACTTCCCATTGTCAAAGCAGCCACTTCAGATGAGGTTCAGTCAGGAGAATATTATGGTCCGGATAAATTACGGGAATGGATGGGTAAACCTAAGCCCGCTTTTATTCCGGCATTGGCAAAAAATGCTGAAACACGGCAAAGATTGTGGGATTTATCGGAAAAACTTACCGGGGTTGAATTTACAATATAGCGTCATGACAAAATCTCACTGGGACAAGCGATTTGACACGGAAAGCTATGTGTATGGCACGGAAGTCAACGATTTTTTTAAGCATGAAATTCAAAAATTGAATCCCGGTTATTTGCTTGATCTGGGTGCCGGGGAAGGCAGAAATGCCGTATATGCAGCATGTCTGGGATGGGATGTGGTAGCTGTTGACCAAAGCAAGGTGGCGCAACAAAAAACCATGAGGCTGGCAAAATCTCACAATGTACAATTGCAATATCATCTGCTTGATATCAATCACTTTGATTTTGATGACAATGCGTTTGATGCTGTTGGCATGATTTTTCTACATCTCCCCCCCGATATCAGAAAAACCATTCATAACGAATTATACCGCACATTAAAACCGGGTGGGACACTTATCATGGAAGCTTTTGATAAATCCCAGTTAAAATACGGGACTGGTGGCCCCAAGAATCCGGACATGCTGTATTCCACTGAAGATTTGAAGAGAGATTTCATGCATTTTTCCCGGTTAAGCATCACACACAAGCTACGGACAATCAATGAGGGAAAACATCACGTTGGAGAAGCATCTGTGATACAGGTAAAGGCAGTGAAATAGGGCAAATCCGGGAGTTGGAAGACGAAAGTCGGGGGTCCAAAGACAGGGGTTGGAGGTGATGAATCTTTAAAGACAAAGGGCAGAAAAGAAAAAACAACCCGATACCCGGAAATCAAAATTTAATTCCAATCCCTGCATTGAATCCAAATGCAGATGTACGGATCCCGTGCGTCATGATGTAATGATAATACATGGATCCATGCAGAAAAAACGTACGTGATATGCTGTAATCAAATCCGGCAGAAGGGGCAAGTCCAAAATATCCTGCAGCATTAGTACCATCATTGCCAAAAGCACCAAAACGATACCATCCCAGGTTTCCACCAATGAAAGGAACAAAATCATCGTTGCCAAAATTGTATTCGAGCGTCCCGAGCACTGGCATAACATACTCGGTAATATGGCCTCCGTATTTTTCATAAGAGTTGAGGTAATACCCTAAGTTAGCTCCCACCGTAATTTTATCGTTTACATCGTACCGTCCTGAAAAGGATAAACCCATATAAGCTTTAGCGTCATACGTGACGTTAATATTATCCGCGGAAGTATAAAAGGTATTAAAAACACCAATGCCTCCGCTTAACTTAGTTTGTCCGTATGCTGTGCCTATCATAAACACACTCGTAAGCACAATAAGAATTTTCGTGTTACACTTCATAAAAACCATCTTAGTTTTGTTGAACAATATTAAAGATTTCATTTCTGTCAAGCTCCAGCCAATACTTTAGTCCGTTTTTCCTGACATCATCCCAGTATTCATCTGTCAGCAATCCATATTTATCAATAGCCTTCCGGATATCTTTTTCAAATTGCCTGATGTATTTTTCAGTCAATTCCATTTTAATGCGTTGTCCTTTGTATTCAAACTCTGCTATGGGGGCGCATTCACTATCCTCAACTACATGGATGGTACCATAACCCAGCGATGCACCGGTACTGAATTGCAATCCATCATGCATGCAACTCAGAGGGGGTATTGTGCCTGCGTAAGACCATACTTCAAGTTCATCTAATCCAACATGGAAATATTCAGTTGCCCGGATACCCATTTTTGCCCCCATGATGGAGTATATACCAAGGTGACCATGAAACTCATTGGTCATGGCAACGATATTAAATGCATCATTCCCATGATTTTTGATGATAGTATCTGCCAGGACAGCAACATCATCCTGAAGCCAGGGGCTGCCAACAGGCATGTTTTTGTAAATCACCCCTTCGGTTGGTTTGTTTACATCCATCATACCCAGCATCAGCATTTCCAGTGCTTCAGGATCACCGGGAATGAACACCCTGTTGATTTCATTAAAATACCGGGGGAACAACAAATACACCGGCAAACAATCATCCCACAGATACAAAGGCATTTTATCCGGTGTAATATCATCGTGAGAAAAATAATTATTAACCGCTTCGGCGTATTTATTATCAAGGCTTTTTATTGCCAGAAAATAATCTTTACTGAGCTGATAGTCATTATCGCGGTTACAGACAAATTCAATAGCAGGGATGTGTTCAATTACATATTTTGCTGCCAGGCTATCGCGGGTGTAATTCATGCCGGGAGCATCCGGATCGTGATACCAGATAACACGGCTAATCTGCATGCTGTCCTTTGGATAAGTTTTTAGTAATGCTGCCAGGTTCGTCAGCGTACCACTTGCCAGATAAACATCTTTACTTCTGTGGGAATTAAGTCTCTCGTGCAGTAACTGAACAGCATCATCGGTATAACTATTGCTATACGTGCCGGGCCATACAAATGCCGATGCATAATCACGGTGCATAAAGCCTTTGTCAAGGTTTTTACCTGAAGCCACTGGTATCCCCTCATGCCTGTAATAATTAAGCATGCCTTTGATTCTTTTTGCTCCCTGTTCCGGAGATAAAACACCATCGTTGCTCACTATGGCATTGACATTAAAATCTTTGGAAGCCAAAATCAGTTGCAACATCCTGAAATCATCAAGGCCACAATCTGTATCAACAATAAGATTATATTCCGCTTTCTTGTGTGCTGATAAGGGAGCATTAGGCAAAATCAGTAACAACAAAAGAATAATTATAAATGTAATGTGCTTATTCATAGAATATAAAAATAATTGTAAATAATTAGTTTGCAAATTAGCGATAATCTATAAATAAGGCAAGTATTTTTTGATACGTTGTTCTGATGCTTCATACCGATATTAACAGTTCCCACCGTGCTTTTTACAATCATTCATACAACAAATACCGTTGTCGCATTTTTTTGAATGATGTCAGATCTGCTTGCCAGCTTTGGCGTATGCTGTCTGCAGAATGGCCTTTGGTAATCTGATGACGCAATCTACTGTCTCCTGATAACTTATCAAAAAATGACGGGGATTTAAAAAAGCTCACGTCATCCGGGAATATCTCATACAAATCAAGTAAAAACGCCAGTTGAAGTTGCCCTGGTTTGAACTGAAACACATCCGAATCCTCACGTAGATCAAATCCATAACAGGTTGTATTTTCATGTTTCGGGTATGTTGCCCCTTCATTTGATTGTGGAACGAAACTAAATTCAGCCTTTCCCTTCAGGGCAGGATGTCCGCAAACCTGGAATTGCATATCGGTTCCCCGTCCAACGCTCAGTGTGGTAGCTTCAAGTAAACATAAAGTTGGATACAACCGTATGCTTCTGTGGTTTGGCAAATTCGGAGACGGAGGAACAGGCGCCTCATATTGCATGCTGTGATTATAATTAACACAGGCAACC
Source organism: uncultured Bacteroidales bacterium (assembly GCA_964527535.1). Lineage (GTDB taxonomy): Bacteria > Bacteroidota > Bacteroidia > Bacteroidales > ML635J-15 > JAQIBY01. Next base: position 17,227 of record CAZGPW010000136.1, on the reverse strand, counting down.
CATGACAGGTCACATGACATGCCATCCTTTAACCACCCTTCCCCATTGATCATACGGGCATATTCAGCCACTGTCATGCCATGTGCAATGGGAACAGGATGCATGCCCACAAAGGATGAATATTCCGGAGTTAAAACCGGACCGTCTATTACATCCCCATTGGGGTTTGGCCTGTCGAGTACAATTAATGAAATATTTTCTTCAGCACACGCCTCCATAACATAATGCAAGGTGGAAATGTAGGTATAAAACCTCACACCAACATCCTGAATATCAAACACCATAACATCCAAATCCGACAAATGCGTTTTTGCAGGTTTTTTGTTGTTTCCATACAATGAAATTACCGGCAGGCCAGTAGTGGTATCAATTTCATTTTCAATTATTTCTCCGGCATCTGCCATCCCCCGGAACCCATGCTCCGGTGCAAATATTCTTTTTACAACAATCCCCATTGACAATAAGCTGTCAACGAGATGTACATGATGAATCATGGATGTATGATTGGCTACTACACCAACCGATTTTCCCTCTAATAAAGAAACATATTCATCCGTTCTATCTGCACCACAAACAATGGGTCTGTTTTGTTCTGCAGAAAGGGAATCATTGTTCTCAACGTTCTGATATTCAACATCACCATGACATGATATACACATCATCAGGATCAGTACCATCATCATGTTTTTATACATACCCTTTTAGTTTATACACTAGCATTCCATTGGTTTCAAGCAACAGGATTTTCCATTTTTGTAATGCTTCCGGCCGGGGCAATAACATATATTCAAAATGGAATTTCCGGGGTCCGGTAAACCTGTCTGTGCTGTATAAATCAACATCAAATCCTTGCTTACGAAAACATGCCGCAGCCCTTCGCAGATGATACCCGCTGGTAATCAGCAAATATGTACTGTCCGTCTTTTCAGGTGCCAGCACCCGTGCCGATTCAATGGCATTTTCTGCCGTATTGCGGGATTTAATTTCATAAGCCACATCAGCAGCTGGAATGCCTGATTGAACAAGAAAGTCACACAAAATCCTGGCTTCCAGAAAATCCGGGCGTCGCAATTCACCGGAGCCGCCTGCAATAAATATTTTTTTGATGATTCCTTTGTGATACAAATCCATCGTCTGCAAAAGCCGGTCACTGCTTCTGTTAAAATTGATTCTGTTATAAGTATCATCATAAGAACACATACCTGTAAGCAGGATGCCTACATCATAAGGAGCATTCAATTCATGTTGTTGTACAGCAGGGATTTCCCACATGCGCATAAATTCATCTGCAATAAAGGTATTGGTAAAAAACAAAAACATCACCCCTAAGATTATCCATAAACGTTTTCTTAGCTTCGCATTTTTCATCACAAGGGATACAATTATCAGGATGGCAATCCACAACAGCGGTGAAAACACATGGCGCAATATTTTTGACAACACAAAATACATCGTTAATATCCGGAGTTTTGTACAAACATAAAATTTTTCTACATTTATCCTTTAATTTTTAGGTGAAATAATTAAACAAACAAATACATATGAAAGAAAATGCACTGAACCCAAATCCCCTGGTAAGGTTTTTGGACAAACCTGCCAACCAGTTTACAAGGGAAGACATCATTAGATTTATTGAAGCCCATGAAATTGAGATGCTCAATTTTCGCTATGTGGCTGAAGACGGAAAACTAAAAACCCTGAATTTCAACATCAACAGCAGGGAACATCTGGAAACTGTGCTCTCCACCGGCGAACGCGTTGACGGCAGCAGTTTGTTTTCTTACATTGATGCAGGCTCCAGTGACTTGTACGTTGTACCGCGGTACAAAACGGCTTTTGTCAATCCCTTTGAAGAGATTCCCACCCTGGATATCCTTTGTTCCTATTACAATTCGGAAGGCAAGCCTCTTGAAAGTGCCCCGGAATACCTCATTCGTAAGGCACACAGTGAGTTCAAAAAAGCCACAGGCATGAACTTTCTGGCCCTCGGTGAACTGGAATATTATGTGATGACAGAGCGCGATGATTGTGAAATGTACCCTACCCCTGACCAAAAAGGCTATCATGCCTCCGATCCTTTTGCCAAATTTGAAGATTTCAGGCGTGAAGCCATGCACCTGATTGCTCAGGCAGGCGGGCAAATTAAATACGGCCATTCCGAAGTGGGAAATTTCCATACCGACGACATGTATTACGAACAACAGGAAATCGAATTTTTGCCTTGCATGGCGGAAGATGCCGCTGACCAGATGGTCATAGCAAAATGGATGCTTCGCAAATTATCGTATGAATATGGTTTTACAATATCCCTTGCACCAAAAATTACCGTTGGCAAAGCCGGCAGTGGTTTACATATCCACATGATGCTGGAAAAAGACGGCAAAAACATGATGGTAAAAGATGGTTCCCTCAGCGACGAAGCAAAACGCATGATTGCAGGCATTCTAGAATCTGCAGGCGCACTTACTGCCTTTGGGAATACCATTCCAACGTCATATTTGAGGCTTGTACCCCACCAGGAAGCACCTACCAATATTTGCTGGGGCGACAGAAACCGCTCTGTACTTGTCAGGGTTCCGCTTGGCTGGCTGGCTGATGCCAATATGGTGGACGATGCAAATCCGCAGCAAAAAGAGAAGCCAAAGCAACACATGGGCAAACAAACCGTCGAAATACGCAGCGGTGACGGTTCTGCTGACATATACGCATACATTGCCAGCCTTATTGTCGCTGCAAGGTATGGACTTGAAAAAGAAAATGCCCTTGACATTGCAGATAAGCTTTATGTGGATGTAAATATTTTTGAAGATGAGCACAAAGACAAACTAAAACAGCTCAAAGGCCTGCCTGATTCATGCTATGAGTCGGCCGAAGAGCTTGAAAAAATGCGTGATGTTTTTGAGGCCAACCAAGTGTTTCCTAAAGGCATGATTGATGCCGTCGTTAAGAAACTTAAATCCTTTGATGACAAAAACCTCAGTGAGGAATTATACGGCAAACACGATGAAATTGCCAAACTTGTGGAAAGTTATCTGCATTGCATGTAGGCAAAAAAGCAGCAGGTTGAAGAAAACAAAAAACCTTCACTTGAGAGACAAGTGAAGGTTTTTTGTTTCCGTATTTCTTAATTTTATATCCGCTACAATTATTTGTTGCGCTGTGATTCTTTTTTACGAAGCTGATTTAGCAGCCTCATACATGGATTTCACCTCATCAAGTGTAAAATTTGTAAATTTCAGGCCTGCTTCAAACTCAATGGCCCGATCATCTTTAAACACGACATAATAGAAATTGTAATCTTCGCCGTCTTCGTTTGTGACTTTGTAAATAAAGCCGTTTTCACCTTCTTCAACAATTTCTTTAAAACCATCCATGGATTTTACAATATCCTTATAATCTGCAATATACCCAGCTTTATCTGTGTATGGAGACTCATCCATCATGGTCATGTCCATAACCCAACCATCTTTTTTCAATTCATAGTTGTAAGTCTTTACGCCATCAAATTCACCCATCATCATGCCCTCATTCACTTCGACACCTTCCGGCACCTCAACTTTCAAAGGTACTGACATATCAGTTAAATCAATCGTTGTCGAACCTACCTCTTCGGATGTTTCAGTTTTTCCAGACTTTGATTCGCTTACATTTGCCTGCTCGTCTTTGGTGTCGTCTTTATCTTTTTCACCCCCGCCACCACAGGATGTCATTCCTATTACAAGGAACAATGATACAAAAAAGCTTAAAATTTTCATAGTCATAAATTTTTTAGTATTAGTTTGCGTAAATATAGATTAATTATTTGACAGCCCCAAGATTTTTTAAATTTATTTTCATAATTTATACAAAAAGTAACGAATATTTGTTTAAGGCTAAATATTCCCCGGACAAACCTGCAAAGTGAATATTTTCCTTTTCATGCTAAATGTTTAGCATCGTGGCTATGCGTTTTGATATTAACAACATCAAATACCATCTAAAAACGCTTTGTTATTTACAAAAATTAAATCCATCTGTTTTTCCCATTCAATATAAATTCATTACATTTGCCACCTGAAAAATGAAAATACGCGAACAATGGCAAAGAAGAAAAAAGACACATCAAACCAGAACCTGGAAAATGTTGAGTCAGCATTAAGCAGAGCTGAATTATTCATTGAAAACAACCAAAAGACCATCACATATGTTGTGCTGGCCATTGTATTAGTGGTTATAGGGTATTTTGGTTACAAAAAATACATTTATCAACCCAAGACAGAACAGGCTATACAGGAAAGTTTTGTGGCAGAACAATATTTCACCCAAGATTCATTCAGGCTTGCCCTTGAAGGCGACGGACTCAATTATGGGTTTTTGGACATCATCGACAATTATGGAAATACCCCTTACGGGAATTTGGCAAAATATTATGCCGGCGTATGTTACATTAACCTTGGTGAATTTGATGCTGCCATTGAATACCTAAAAGATTTCAAATCCGATGATATGATGATTGGAGCCAATGCTTTTGGTCTTATCGGAGATGCATATCTGGAAATTGATGACACTAAAAATGCTGTTAAATATTATGACAAAGCCGCCAAACAGGCTAACAACGAATTTCTTTCTCCCATGTATCTAATGAAAGAAGGACAAACCCTGGAAATTCAAGGGGATTATAAAAAGGCACTGGATGTTTATAACACCATTGAAAAGGAATGGTACGGCACAAAGGAACAACGCAGCATTGAAAAATACCAGGAACGCGCAAAACTTGAGTTGAACGAATAATAATATTCAAGGCATTGAAACGTTTTAAAAGCATCAAATTTGGTGCTTTTTTCATAAAATAACATTTCTGAAGGCCTCTTAATTCAATATCATGTCAACACAAAAACGCAACCTATCTGACAATCAAATTCGTAAATACAAGGGAACAAGCAAATGGAGAATCGGCATTCTGACAGCCGACTGGAATCCAGAGGTTACCCATGCATTGCGTGACGCTGCTATTAAGACCCTCTTACAAGCAGGAATAAAAGAAAACAACATCATGAGTTACCCTGTTCCCGGAAGTTTTGAACTTATAAAAGGAGCAAAATGGATGGCTGAAAAATCCGATGTTGATGCTGTCATTTGCCTGGGATGTATTATACAAGGCGAAACCAGGCATTTTGATTTTGTGGCCTCCGGGGTTACCGATGGCATACGCGATTTGAATATCAGACAGGACGTTCCAATCATTTTTGGTGTACTGACCACCAACAACCAACAACAGGCCGTTGACCGTGCCGGGGGAATATATGGAAACAAAGGCGATGAAGCAGCAGCTGCAGCGCTTAATATGATACAGCTAAACCAAGACATCTCCACAGTATGACAAAGGTTCTACCCGTCATATTGCTTGGCATGATATTCTGCATTCAACCGGTATTGGCTGCAAAGTGGGGAAAAGCAACGGTGATTACAAAAGAACAGGATACTTTAACCGGTGAAATCAAAGCCGGCAAACGGAAATTCAGCACATTCATTAAATTCAGGGATACGAATAACCGGAAACAAAAATTAAAACCCGATTACATCCAACGTGTTATAACAAAAAACGATGTGTATGAAGCCATATTTTTCAACAAGGAACTCATCGGATACAACGAATGGTGTTTTGGAAAAATCATTACAGAAGGAAACATCAACATTTATGATGTGTATTATCCATACAAAAGCTGTGCATGTAAAACGGCAGGTTCTTACCACCACCACTGGGTTTTAAAAGCCACTGACAAACCGCTGTTTATCATTGAACACAGTCTGTTGTCAGAAAAAATCAAAAACACAAAAGGAATTTTAAATTATTTCAGTGACAACCAGGCCATGAAAGATGCGTTATTTACTTTTCACGGCACCAGAACTGAATTCAGGAACATCATAGAACACTTGAATCAAAATACGGCGGAGAACAACAATCGCACCTATTCACAAGACAATAATTAGTGCCCTTCAATACCGTCGTAAAAGTTTCTATCTATTCATGTGTCTGTTCAGAAAGTCGGAAGACAGAAGACGCACGACAAAAATCATGCGTTATGAGTCTTTCTCCCAACTTCGGCTTTCGGACTTCCGTTTTCCTCTTCGGTCTTCGGTCTTCGGTGTGATAATCAGATTTTCCCCATCATCTCTTTGATGAGCAATGTCATTTTCTTCTCTGCTTTGGAAGCCACTTTTTGTACCTCTTCATGCGATATTTCCACGATTTTTCCCGGAACACCAAGGTCGGTGATGATGGAAATGGCAAATGCCGGAATACCCATCTGGCGGGCTGCTATTACTTCAGGAACGGTACTCATTCCCACAGTATCTGATCCGATAATCCTGAAATAGTTGTATTCGGCAGGTGTTTCAAAAGTTGGACCTGTAACCGCTGTATAAACACCCTCCTGAAGTTTGATATCATGCTTTTTAGCGATGTTTTTTGCCATATACAGCAATGTAGGATCATAAACTTGACTCATATCAGGAAATCTCGGGCCAAAATCTTTTTCGTGTTTGCCGATAAGTGGATTGGGGATCAAATTGATATGATCGTTAATAAGCATCAGGTCCCCGATTTTAAAATCCGGATTCACACCACCACTGGCATTGCTTACAAACAAATACTTAATCCCCAGATATTTCATTACCCTTACAGGAAAGGTGATCTTCTCTGCTGAATAACCTTCATAATAATGAAAACGCCCCTGCATGGCCACAACCGACTTCCCGTTTAATTTGCCGAAAATCAGACGCCCATGGTGTCCTTCAACTGTGCTGACAGGAAAATCCGGAATCTCATCATATGACAGGGTTTCGGTGATATCTATTTCATTAACGAGGCCGCCAAGGCCTGTGCCAAGGATGATTCCAACCTCAGGACCGTAGGTAATCCTGTCCTTTATAAAGTTTACTGTACCTTCGATTTGTTTTAACATAGCGTATGATTTGATGTTTAAATTCTTCTTCTTCTTTTTTATCGCCTAAAAATACGGCATGTATCGGTAAATAATAAAATTTTTCTTTAAGATGTTCCGGAATACAATCAAGGTTTCTCAATTTGACGGCATCCTTTTCTGTTGTAACGATGATCTTTTCTTTGGATTCTGTTTTGTTAAATTGATGTTCGATACGTTCAATGTCTCTTTTTTTGTAATAATGATGATCCAGAAAACTGATCATCTTTACCTCTTTGGATAGTTCTTTAAGTTTATCTTTGAATTTTCTGTTCTGCGCTAAAGCTGAAACCCCTAAGATCCCCGTGTTTTCGTCGTCGATTTTATCCAGAGGGATTTGTTTATATTCATCAAAAATGTTGATCAGATGACCATATTCAAGGCTGGTGAAAAACAAGTGCTGAAAAGGATAGATCTTTAATTCCTTGTCAATAAGCCGTTTTTCTATTGGTTTTAATTTTTGCGGGCATTTTGTGATGATGATAATATGCGCCCTCCGGTGTTCATACGCTTGCTCCCTTAACGTACCAAACGGTAAAATATGATCTTTGGTAAATGGCTTGTCATATCTGCTCAGCAAGATATTCAATCCGGCGTTTACTTTACGATGTTGAAATGCGTCATCAAGCAAAACAACGCGTAAATCATCTTTTTGAGACAATTTATCTATGCCCCTTGTCCGTTTTTCATCCACGGCTACTGTAACGTTTGGAAATTTTTTCTTGATTTGCATGGGCTCATCACCAACTTTTTGCACATCATCTGATACCTCCACTAACCTAAAACCCCTGGTCTTACGTTTATACCCCCGGCTAAGCACAGCAATCCCGAAGTGATCCTGTAAAAGCCTGATCAAATATTCCACATGAGGTGTTTTTCCTGTACCGCCAACACTGAGGTTACCAATACAGATGACAGGGAATTCGTAACTCTTTGATTTGAGCATTCCGCTGTTATACATCGCATTGCGTACCGATGTTATCGATCCGTATATCAGTGATAACGGATATAAAATAAGAAACTTAATTATGTTTAATCCTCCGGTCATAATTTATGCCCGAAAATAGCACATTAATGTGAAAAGTAAAAATAAAAACGGGTGTTTTTTATTATTGCCCCTGTATCTCCCCGCAAATATAATACACCGGTTTTGATTGTTGCCTTGCATCGGGTGATTTCGGCTACGTTTCAGTGATGCTTAACACAAGTTCCTTGCATTATCTCTATTTGTGCCACCCGGCAGGCTGTTCATTATTTTAGCTCGAACGCCTTTTTTATGTCGTCAACATAATCAAGTTTTTCCCACGTGAAAAGTTCAAGCTCCAGGTCAATTTCTCCATTATATGGAGAATGAAAATGCTTTTTGATGGTTTTGGGTGTTCGTCCAAAATGCCCGTATTTGGCAGTTTCACTGTAAATGGGATTTCTGAGCTTAAGCCTTTCTTCAATTTCATAAGGGGTCAGTGAAAACACATGACGTATTTTTTTTGCTATCTCGTTGTCGCTGTATTCAACTTTAGCCGTTGCGAATGTGTCCACAAAAACACTGACGGGTTCGGCAACACCAATGGCATAAGATAACTGCACAAGCATTTCATCTGCAACACCTGCTGCAACCATGTTTTTAGCAATATGCCTGGTGGCATAAGCAGCCGAACGGTCAACTTTAGAGGGGTCTTTACCTGAAAAAGCACCACCTCCATGGGCACCACGGCCACCATAAGTATCAACGATGATTTTTCTGCCTGTCAGGCCGGTATCTCCATGCGGCCCGCCAATAACAAACTTGCCTGTTGGATTGACATGCAGAATATATTCTGTATCGAAAAGCTTTTGGACACGTTCAGACATGTTTTTTACCACGCGTGGAACCAGTATGTTTTTAACGTCTTCCTTGATTTTTTCAAGCATGGCTTTTTCTGCCACATCTATGGATTCAGCGGTATTGCCATCAGGTTTAATAAATTCATCGTGTTGAGTAGAAACAACAATGGTATCAATGCGAACAGGTTCTTTTTTATTATTGTATTCCACACTCACCTGAGATTTTGAATCCGGCCGCAGGTAAGTCATTACTTTGCCTTCGCGACGTATGTCAGATAATTCCTGCACCAGCCTGTGAGCCAACTCTATGGGCAAAGGCATTAAGCTATCGGTTTCACGGCAGGCATAACCGAACATCATACCCTGATCGCCGGCGCCTTGTTGTTTGGGATCGATTTTGTTGTTTACGCCGCGGTTAATATCCGGAGATTGCTCATGAAGGGCTGTTAGAACACCGCATGAATTACCATCAAATCGATATTCTGCATTGGTGTAACCAATGTTATTAACCACACACCGTACAATTTCCTGTACATCAGCATAGGTTTTTGATTTTACTTCGCCTGCCACAACTACCTGTCCGGTAGTTACCAGTGTTTCGCAGGCAACTTTTGAATCGGGATCAAATGCCAGAAATTCATCCACCAAAGCATCTGAAATCTGATCAGCAAGTTTATCAGGATGCCCTTCTGATACGGATTCTGAGGTAAAAATATAGGACATAATATTGTTTTTAAATAAATGAATGAGCAAAAATAGTGAAGAATTTTATTAAATCAAGTCTTAATATTATCTTTGTGCATAAAGCAAAGAAATAAAACCTTAAATCCATAAAAGGTATGCAATTCAGATATGATGTAGTAAATTACCTGCGGATTTAATGTAAAATCAAAAAATTAGAAAAATGGGAAAATCACAAGAAGTTGAAGCAAACCGCCTGAATATAGTTGGCGAAGGCACCTCTGTTAACGGTGATGTCAAATCTGACGGAGATGTCCGTATTGATGGGGTAATTACCGGAAATTCCAATATTCAGGGAAAATTGGTTATTGGAAATAAGGGAAAAGTTAATGGAGAAATCGATTGCAAAAATGCTGAAATCTCCGGCACGGTTGAGGGAAAATTGTTTGTCAAGGAATTGCTGAGCCTTAAATCATCGGCTGTTATTAAAGGTGATATCAAAACCACACGACTCGCGATTGAGCCGAATGCTGTTTTTACAGGTACATGCAACATGGACGGCGATAAAACAAAACCCGGACAGGTGAATGACAAAGCAAAAAAATAACAAAAACCGCTTTAAAAATTATTTGCGCTTTACAACCATAGTTTGGGAAATGCTTGTTATTATTGGTGCAGGAACCTGGGGTGGGGTGGAAATTGACAAAGGCAGGGATGCTGATTTTCCTTTGTTTACAGTGATATTATCACTTCTCTCGGTTTTTATTGCCACTTACCTGGTTATTAAACAGGTTACAAATTATTCAGAAGATGATGACGAAACATAAACATATAATGATGTTCTGGTTGAAAATGTGTGTCGTGGCAATCGTTGTGTTGTCCGGGCAATACCTGTCTAAAACACTCATTTTATCGGAATCATTGGACAAACATGATTTCTTTAGTCACGGCATCGTGTTTCTGTTAACGGGGCTTGGATATTCTGTTTTTTTGTTGATTAAAAATAAATATCCTTCATATTCAGGATTAATTTTTGGTGCCATTAGTTTTGTTAAGAGCATACTCCTAATAATTTTAATTTTACCGTTTTTGTCAGATAAAACCACCAGTGACCTTGTTTTTGTTGTACAATTTCTTTTGATTTACGCAATGTATTTATTTTTTGAAATTTTTATGCTTTTGAAATTTTTGAAATCATAAAAATTATATTTATTTTTCGGCAGAAAATTAACAGTTTTATACCTGAATATCTGATTCGAGATTATGATTGTGAAAAGAGTGAAAATTTGGTTGATGGTTGTTTCTGCACTGTTATGTTGTAGTTCAATCTTTGCCACAGACCATCACAACGAGGAAGATAGAACAGAAGAAAGTTTTGATGTCGTATCTTTTATCTTCGGACACATTAAAGATTCACATTCATGGCACCTTTGGGATTATACAGATAATGAGGGAAATAAACATGATGTAAGCATTAACCTGCCGGTTATTTTATTGCATGATGGTCAATTGACTGCTTTTTCTTCATCAGAATTTGAACATGGCCACGCTGTGGTATCTAAAAACGGATATCATTATTTCCTTTACAATGGTACGGTATATTTGACAAATGCTCAAGGCGATATTAACAAGCAGGAAACCAGCCAGGGTGAAATGGAGGTGACAAATGAAACACCATTGGATTTTTCAATAACAAAAACAGCAGCAGCTGTGATTCTTTCATCCATTATTATGTTGTTAATGTTTATTTCTGTAGCGAGAGCATACAAAAAACACCCGGGAAAACCCAAAGGTTTTCAGGCGTTTATGGAACCGCTTATTATGTTTGTCACTGAAGACATGGCAAGGCCAAACATCAAAGAAAAACCTGAAAAATACATGCCTTATATATTGACGGTTTTCTTTTTCATTCTGATCAACAATATTTTGGGTATTGTCCCATTTTTCCCCGGCGGCACCAATGTTACCGGAAATATTTCTGTCACCATGACATTGGCTGTATTTACCATGTTAATTACCAATATCAATGGCAGTAAGGATTACTGGAAACATATTTTTGCTACCCCTGGGGTGCCCGTATTTTTGATCCCAATTATGTTGCCATTAGAGCTTATTGGTATAGTTACAAAACCCTTTGCCCTTATGATACGTTTATTTGCAAACATTACCGCAGGGCATATTATTATCCTGAGCCTGATATCAATCATATTTATATTTAAATCTGTTTCTATGAGTTTTATATCTGTTCCTTTTGTCCTGTTTATGGATGTTCTGGAACTTTTAGTAGCGTTTATTCAGGCTTATATATTTACATTGTTATCAGCCCTTTTTATTGGCTTGGCAACTGAACGAGGTCACTAAATAAAAAAAGAATAATTTTAATTGTTAAATAATTTTAAAAAGAATAATTATGGAAGGTTTAATAGCTTTAAGTGCAGGAGTTGTTGTGGTAGGTGCCGCTTACGGTATTTCAAAAATTGGAAAACACGCAATGGAAGCAATTTCACGACAACCGGAAATTGTGAATAAAATTCAAACTGCAATGATCATTGTTGCAGCATTGGTTGAAGGTGTGTCTTTGTTTGCTGTCGTTGTCATTTTGCTCATTTCCCAATAAAATATGTGGGATGTTATATGTGAATGTTTTCCGCAGAATATCCTGCGGAAAACAATTTTTAATTAAATTTTTCAGCTATGGAACTTATTAATCCTGGTGTTGGTCTGATATTTTGGACAGGTTTGGTCTTCCTTATTCTGCTTCTCATTTTGTCAAAGTTTGCCTGGAAGCCCATTATCAATACAATCAAAAAACGCAATGAGTCTATCCAGAAAGCACTTGATGATGCCGATGAGGCACGGCAGGAACTGGCAGGGCTTGACGAAAAACAAAAGGCTATGGTTGAAGCCTCACGCAAAGAAAAGCACAGCATCCTTGAAGAGGCAAAATCAATGCGTGAACAAATGCTTTCTGATACTGAAAAAGAGACACAGAAAATGGTGGAAAACATGAAATCAGAAGCAAAGGACGCCATCGAAAAACAAAAAAATGAAGCCATGCGGGAAATTAAAAATATGGTGTCGGAGCTGAGTGTTGATATTGCAGAAAAGATACTGAAACAAGAATTGGAAAACAAAGAAAAACACAATAAGTTGGTTGATAAACTGCTTGATGATGTAAAACTGAATTAGTGGTAAAAATGAGCCATAAGGATGAATATTCAAACCCCCAGAACAGGAATGTATTTCTTTTAAATCCCATCCCGATCGGTCATCGGGACAGTTACTGACCCTTGAAAATTAAAATTTAAGCAAATGAATCAAAGCAAAATAGCGACAAGGTATGCAAAAGCAGCATTTGAAATTGCTCTGGAAAAAGATGGGCATGTCCGTTTACGCAATGATATTAATACCTTAAGCAGCGTTTTGATTGAAAACCCCAACCTCTCAGAATACCTGAACAATACCGTTATCAGCAACGAAAACAAACGGCAAACAATAAAGAGATTATTTTCAGATGTGTTCAGCCCATTAACCATGGATTTTATCCGCCTTGTTATTAACAATGACAGAGAAAAACACATCCCGGCAATGTGCCGGCAGATAGAAAAATTGTATAAGCAGCATGAAAATATTTATAGCCTAAACCTGAGTACAGCCTTTGAGCTTGATGATAAGGTAAAAGGGAAGATCAGTAACGTGGTTAAAAAAGCGATGGATGCTACGAAAATTGAAATGGAGGAAAACATTGATGAAAGCATTATAGGCGGATTTATCCTCAGGACAGAAGAATTTATGTACGACGCCAGCCTGAAAAACCAGCTGGCAAAAATAAAACAACGTTTAACCGATAAATAGTAAATTAAATACAACAAAGATATGGCAGACATTAATCCGGCAGAAGTTTCCAAGATACTGAAAAAGCAACTTAGTGGTATTGATACAGCCATTGAGCTTGAAGAAACTGGAACTGTCCTAGAAGTTGGCGATGGTATTGCACGTATTTACGGTCTCAGCAAAGTACAGGCCAACGAGCTGATCGAATTTGAAAATGGCATTAAAGGGATTGTCCTGAACATTGAAGAAGACAACATTGGTGCTGTTTTACTTGGTAAATCCGAAGGCATTAGGGAAGGCGATGCTGTAAAGCGCACAAAACGGATATCTTCGATTAAAGTTAATGAAAACATGATGGGCAGGGTTGTCAATACCCTTGGTGAGCCCATAGACGGCAAAGGCCCCATCAAAGGGGAAAGCATTGATTTGCCACTGGAACGCAAAGCACCCGAAGTGATTTACAGGCAACCCGTAAATGAACCATTACAGACTGGTATTAAGGCCATTGATTCAATGATTCCTATCGGGAGAGGCCAGCGCGAACTTATAATCGGCGACAGACAAACAGGAAAAACATCAATTTCCATTGATACCATCATCAACCAGCGGGAAAATTATGAAAAGGGAGAACCCGTTTATTGCATTTACGTGGCCATAGGCCAAAAAGGTTCTACTGTTGCCGGTATTGCTGCTACCCTGGAAAAATTCGGTGCCATGGATTATACCTGTATTGTGTCGGCTACAGCCTCTGATCCGGCAGCATTGCAGTTTTATGCCCCTTACGCCGGCGCCGCTATTGGTGAATATTACAGGGATACAGGACGATCTGCACTCATTATTTATGATGACCTTTCCAAACAGGCCGTTTCGTATCGCGAAGTGTCTCTGTTGTTGAGAAGGCCCCCGGGACGTGAAGCCTATCCGGGAGATGTGTTTTACCTCCACTCACGCCTCCTCGAAAGGGCTGCCAAAATCATTGAAGCCGATGAGGTGGCTCAAAAAATGAACGACGTGCCTGAACCACTGCAAGGGAAAGTAAAAGGAGGCGGATCGCTTACCGCATTACCAATTATTGAAACACAGGCAGGTGACGTATCTGCTTATATTCCCACCAACGTGATTTCCATTACCGACGGACAAATATTTCTTGATTCTGACCTGTTTAATTCAGGTGTACGTCCTGCCATTAATGTGGGAATCTCTGTATCACGCGTAGGAGGAAATGCCCAGGTGAAATCCATGAAAAAAATTGCCGCTCCGCTTAAAACAGCCCAGGCACAGTTCCGTGAATTGGAAGCTTTTGCCAAATTTGGTTCTGATCTCGATAAATCTACACTGGCTACCATTGATGCAGGACAGAAAAATGTACAGATGCTCATTCAGAAAGAACATAACCCAATGAAACTGTCCGATCAGATCGCCATTATTTTCTGCGGCGTAAATAAATTGTTCAAAAACATCCCTGAAGACAAGGTTTCCGATTTTGAAACAGATTACATTGAATACGTTAACAGCAAGCATAAAGATGCGCTGAAAGAATTGTCCGAAGGAAACATTACAGATGAAATAAAAGAAAAACTTACAGCAGCAGCCAAAGAGGTGTCTGCAAAATTTGAACATGAATAACATTGCTTATGGCCAATTTAAAGGACATACGAACCCGCATAAAATCAGTGAAATCCACACGGCAGATTACCAGTGCCATGAAAATGGTGTCTGCTGCCAAATTGCGGAAAGCTCAGAATCGCATTGAGCAGCTCAGGCCATACGCTGAAAAACTGCAGCAAATATTATCTCACGTCAGCAAAAGCATGTCTGATGATAAAGATTTTATCTACGTCAAAGAAAGGGAAGTTAAAAAAGTGCTGATGGTGATAATAACTTCCAATAAAGGTTTGTGCGGAAGTTTTAATTCCAATGTGGTAAAAAAATCCCTGGCTTTTATCAATGAACACTATTCGGATGCGGAAGTTGAAGTAATTACCATTGGAAAGAAAGCCAACGACATGATGAAAAAGCAGCAATATAAAATCGTACAGTCAGAAACCGACATCTTTGATAAGCTCAACTTTAATGAGGTAACTGAATTTGCTGACCAATTTATGGCATGGTTTGCTGACGGAACTTACGATAAAATTTTTACCGTTTATAACAGCTTCATCAATACCGTTACCCAGGAGGTAAAAACCGAACAATACCTGCCCATGGTTTTAGAATCCGGTGAAGATGATGAAGAAACCTACGATTATATCTTTGAACCGGATAAGGATACCATTACCAAAGAACTTATACCCAAATCATTAAGAACACAATTATTTAAGGATATTCTGGATTCCTTTGCTGCAGAACACGGCGCCCGGATGACAGCCATGCACCAAGCTACCGACAATGCTACTGAGTTGCTGGATGAAATTACATTGCAATACAACAAAGCACGACAAGCAGCCATTACCAATGAGTTGCTTGAAATCACCAGCGGTGCCGATGCAATGAGAGGATAATGTTCAATGGCATCAAAATAATTCAAAACTTAACATTCATGTAACATTGAGTATCCAATTGATTTTTATGTTTGCTATGAAACAAAACATGTGTTAAATGGATTTTTATTTGCTTGTTGTTATTGTATTGTTTGCTTTGGCAATCACTGATTTAATAGTGGGGGTAAGCAATGATGCTGTTAATTTTCTCAATTCTGCCATAGGGGCCAAAGCGGCAAAATTGAACACCTTAATGATTTTAACTGCCATCGGAATTGTAATTGGTGCGGTATTTTCAGGTGGCATGATGGAAATTGCAAGAAAAGGCATTTTTCATCCCGAGCATTTTTATTTTAATGAGATCATGTTCATTTTCCTGGCTGTAATGCTCACGGATATAATGCTGCTGGATACTTTTAACTCCCTGGGGCTGCCTACCTCAACAACCGTTTCCGTTGTATTTGAATTACTCGGGGCTGCTGTTGGAATGTCAATCATTAAAATATATACCAACCCTGATGCTTTGGCTTTAGCTGAATACATTAATACATCCAAAGCTTTTGCCATTATTATGGGTATATTATTATCGGTAGTGGTGGCCTTTTCGGTAGGTGTACTTGTGCAATATTTGTCGCGCCTGTTGTTTTCTTTCAGGTATAACAATAGAATAAAATATTTTGGTTCCCTTTTTGGAGGGTTTGCCATCACTGCTATCACATTTTTCATGCTTATCAAAGGGGTGAAAAGTGCTTCTTTTATGACCGAAGAGGTGAAGTTGTGGATCAGCACCCATACACTGGTGATTCTTGTAGCCAGTTTTGCGTTTTGGACAATCATCATACAAATCCTCTATGCCTTGTTTAAAATCAATATATTGCGCCTGGTGGTGTTGGTTGGCACAATGGCCCTGGCTATGGCTTTTGCCAGCAACGACCTGGTGAACTTTATCGGGGTACCGTTAGCCGGATTTGATTCGTATCTGAATTTTACAAATTCGGGAGCAGAAGATCCGTCTGCATTTTTGATGGAACGCTTGTCTCAGCCGGTAGAAGCAAAAACCTACATGCTGGTCATCGCCGGTATCATCATGGCTGCTACCTTGTGGTTGTCGAAAAAAGCCAGAAACGTGGTTAAAACCTCTGTTGACCTTTCAAGGCAGGAAGAGGGGGAAGAAAGATTTAGTGCCTCATTTCTTGCCAGAAGGCTTGTTGGAGGCAGCATTCGATTATCTAAAATTAACCATAAAATTTTGCCACAGAAGTGGCAAAGGACCATCAACAAACAATTTGAGCCAGATCCTGAAATGGAAAAATTGCCTCCGGATAAGAAACCGGCATTTGATATGGTGCGTGCTGCTGTAAACCTTCTGGTTGCCAGTATTCTTATTGCAATTGGAACCTCATTTAAGCTACCATTGTCAACCACTTATGTTACTTTTATGGTGGC
>CAZGPW010000135.1:0-17673 GCA_964527535.1 uncultured Bacteroidales bacterium | reverse complement strand
CTGGATTGTTTTTTATACCTGTTGGCAATGATGGCGCATACTGTTAATGCATTGTGGCCAAGCATCCTGGCCAATCCGTAAATGGCCGAGCTTTCCATTTCATAATTTGTGATCTTAAGGCCGTCATATTCGAAAGAGCGCATTTTTTCATTCAGTTCAGGAACACGCAACGGCAACCGTAAAACACGCCCCTGTGGCCCGTAAAACCCATTGGATGATATGGTAATTCCCGGTTTTATGCCTTTACCAATTTTTTCCATTAATCCAGCAGATGCTTTTACAAAATAAGGGGTATTCAGCAGTGCATCCCAGTTCACATGTTGCTTAAACGCGGCTTCAATATCAAGCATGGAAACCGAATCACGGCCAGCGTAAAAATTCAGCATCCCATCAAAACCTACGGCGATATCGCTCATCACAAAACTGTCAACAGGAACATCTTCCTGTAAAGCACCACTGGTTCCAATGCGGATTAAATTCAGGCTGCGATGCGATTTTTTCTGTACACGCTTTTCCAAATCAATATTTGCAAGGGCATCCAGCTCATTGACCACAATATCAATATTATCTGTACCAATCCCCGACGAAATACACGATATACGCTTGCCCTTGTATGTGCCAGTATGTGTGGCAAATTCCCGGTTTTGTCCTTTGTAATGTATTTCATCAAAAAACGAAGAAACAACCTCTACCCTGCCCGGATCGCCCACAAGAATAATATCATCGGCAATGTTTTCCGGTTTAAGTTTGATATGATAGATGCTTCCGTCAGGATTTAATATGAGTTCAGAAGATAATATTTTTTTCATAGTATAAAATGTTTACATTTGTGTTCAATAATTTAAGGCTAAATGTCAAAAGTACAAAAATTTTATTTTATATGGATACAATAAATGACTCCATACTCGTACCGGTTGACTTTCGTGAACAATCCATGATTGCACTGAAGCAGTCTTATAATATTGCAAAACTCATCAATGCTCGTATTATTCTGTTGCATGTCATAACTGAGCAGCTTCCAAAGAATAATGAATCCGGCTTCAGCGATGATCTGGATTCCCTTACTGACAAATTAAGCGACATCAGCAGGGAGGTAACCGAACAATCGGGCATACCTTGCACTTTTCACATTGAAAATGGCCGTATCGTTTCAACAATTCTGGAAACTGCACGCAATATAAATGCCCGTTTTATATTCATCGGCACACGGAAAATGACCATCGGGCCTATTACCATGCGCATCATTAAGGAATCCCCCTGTCCTGTTATCAGCATAAAAGGCAAACATCACAGGCAAGGTTGTCACCGTATAGTGCTTCCCCTTGACCTGACAAAAACGACCACAGAAAAACTGGACATAACAAAGAAGCTGGCTGTTTATTTTAATTCCCATGTCAATGTTGTATCAGCATCAATTCCTACCAAAGAATTTAAACTTACAAGATTAAGGATTTTGCTAGAACAAGTTAAGGATTACTTTGTTGAACACGACATACAATGTTCTGCTAAATTATTGAAAACAAACAATAAACTTGATGATATAGCCAATGGGCTTATGGATTACGCTGATGATGTAAACGGAGATTTGATTGTCATTATGATTCAACAGGAAAATCCCATTAAAGAAAAGTTGCTGGGTTCGCTGGCAAGAAAGATCATTATGGGATCTAATATTCCCGTGCTTTGTATTAAACCCAATTCAAATGATAATCTATAAAAAAGGAAAATTATGAAACAGAATCAAAAGAAATTATTAATTGGAATCGGCGTAGTTGTTGTTTTACTGCTGATTTTTGGAAATTCAATGTTTAAAATCGTGGATGCCGGCGAACGAGGGGTTCTATTCAGGCCATTTAGTGGCGGTTTGGATACTGAAACGGTATATGGGGAAGGCCTTCATGTGCTAGCCCCATGGAACAGGTTCATTGTTTATGATGTAAAAGAACGCACAACTGAAGAAACAATGGATGTCCTTGACAAAAACGGACTGTCCGTACAAGTTGATATTACCGTGAGGTATTTCCCAACATACGAAGAACTGCCTTACCTGCACAAAAATTTTGGTACATTATTTGAAAACCAGCTTGTCATTCCGGAAGTTCGATCAACCGTACGACAGGTAATGGGCCGCTACAAAGCAGAGGAAATTTATTCCACAAAACGGGCGGAAGTCGAAAATGCAATTATCAAAGAATCTACTGAAATTCTCAATGCCAACTTTATTACCACCAAAGCAGTGTTAATACGATCAATCAACCTGCCACCGGATATCAAAAAGGCCATTGAGATGAAACTAAAACAGGAACAAGAATCCCTGGCTTACGAATTCAGGCTGCAAAAAGAAAAAAAAGAAGCCGAACGTAAACGTATTGAAGCTGAAGGTGAAGCAGCGGCCAACAACATTATTAACAAATCACTGACAACTAACCTGTTACAAATGCGTGGAATAGAAACCACCCTGAAACTGTCTCAAAGCAACAACGCCAAAACTGTTATCATTGGTGGCAATGATGGGCTTCCACTTATCCTGAATCAATAAAAATTATCAAATACAATGTAAAAATGCCGGTGTGTTACCGGCATTTTATGTTTTAATATTTTGGTTCTACTGCCAATTTTCCGTCAAAAAGTCTGACAGGCAGTGAAAAACCAGGAATGTCTAAAGTTAAAAATGTTAGGTGTAATGTTGTCGGGAGTCGAAAGTCAGGAGTTATGAATATTTCCTCCGACTCCGGTCTTCCGACTTCAGACTTGTAACCTATATTTTTATCTTCAATACGTTTTACAACATTTCCTTTTTCCGGATTTTTTTTTAATATTGTCACAGAACCAAAATTTGCTTGTTTATGAAAAATCTACCATTCAGTAAAGACTATATTGCCGGTTTTGCAAAGAAATTCGGCTTGGATAACCTTGGAAAAGCCACCATTCGGGAAATTGTTGGCATGGTTAACTTCATTCAGGAAGATTCCGGTGTTCCATTTCTTCGTATGGAAATGGGCGTTCCCGGCCTCAATCCTCCGGAAGTCGGTGTCAATGCTGAAATAGATGCTCTCAAACGCGGCGTTGCTTCCGATTACCCTATGGTTGACGGCATAAAACCTCTTAAACAAGAAGCATCCAGGTTCATTAAAAACTTTATGAACACAGACATCAGCCCTGAAAGCTGTGTCCCCACAGTTGGTTCGATGCAGGGCGGATACGCCAGCTTTTTGCTTTGTGGCAACATTGATCCCCAAAAAGACACTGCCCTGTTCATCGATCCGGGATTTCCTGTGCAGAAGCAGCAATTTAAAGTGCTGAATCAAAAATACGAAAGCTTTGATGTCTATAATTTCAGGGGCAAAAAATTGCGTGACAAACTTGAATCATACCTGAAGAACGGAAACATCAACTCCATCATTTATTCCAACCCCAACAACCCGACATGGGTATGCTTAACGGAAGAAGAGCTGCAAATCATCGGTGATCTGGCCAATAAATACGATGTGATTGTCATCGAAGACCTGGCCTATTTTGCCATGGATTTTCGTAAAGACATGTCCAAACCGGGAAAACCGCCTTATCAATCAAGCGTATCAAAATACACAGATAATTATATTTTACTGATATCCAGCTCCAAAGCTTTTAGCTACGCCGGGCAGAGGCTTGCTATCACAGCCATTTCTGATAAAATTTACAACCGAAAATATGCTCCCCTGAGAGAACGTTTTGGTGCAGATGAATTTGGATACACTTTCGTATTACGCATCATTTATTCACTGTCATCAGGGGTGTCACATTCTGCTCAATATGCACTTGCCGCCATGTTTAAAGCTGCAAACGAAGGCAAATTCAATTTTGTGGAATTTGTTAAAGAGTACGGCGAACGCGCCTCCATCATGAAAAAAATGTTTACCGGTGCCGGCTTTGACATTGTGTATGATACCGATATCGATAAACCAATTGCAGATGGGTTCTATTTTACCATTTCATACCCTGGCATGAGCGGGGGGGAATTGCTTGAAGCCCTGATTCAGGTAGGCATTTCTGCCATAGCCCTTGACAATACCGGTTCTAACCGAAGCGAAGCTTTGCGTGCCTGTGTATCGCAAATAGGGCTTGACAGAATGGACGAACTTAAAGAACGCATTGAACTCTTTAAAAAGCTAAACAAATAACAGCCAGATGAATGAGCAACTGAACATTGAAAGTGAAAAAAAATGGCTGAAACAATACGTTGACGGGTTTTTACGCAAGGATGATGATTTTTATAATGGAAATATTCAACTGAAATATAAGCACAGTTTACTGGTATGTAAGCACATCATCAATCTGGCTGAAAGCCTGAACCTGTCTGAGTATGAAAAAAAACTGGCAGGGTTCATTGGGTTGTATCATGATATTGGCAGATTTAAGCAATACCGTGATTACAACACGTTTTCAGATAAAGATTCGGTGTATCATGGTGATTTGGGCATTGATGTGCTGAAAGAAATTAATAAACTCAAAAGCTTTTCTCATGCCGAACAAACCATCATCATCAACAGCATCCACAATCACGGCTTGCCCAAAATTGAGGATAATTTAGACGAACAAAGCATGATGTTTGCAAAAATGATCCGTGACGCCGACAAAATGGACATTTTCCGCATCGTGGATGAATACTACCGTGATATGCTCAAAGGTAAACGCAACATCAGCCTGGAACTGGGGTTGGAAAATGCTGACAAGATCAGCAGCAGGGTGTTGGATGTTTTTTTTAATGAACAAATTGTGTATAAATCCGATATGCAATACCTTAACGATTTTAAAGTCCTCCAAATAGCCTGGATTTACGATTTGAATTTTCAATACACGCGTAATTATATTTTACACTCCGGCCATCTCGAAAGCATCATCAAAAGCATTACAGTCCCAAATATACAAAATGATATTAAAGCAAAAGCACTGGAATACCTTAAAGGATGAGAGTTTAATGAATTATCCCCCTCTGGTTAGCCAGGCAAAAAGTAAAAAGATACATCGCATTTGCATTTTTTCATGCCTTGCAAAAAGTTTTGAAATATGACAAGGGTTTATTGTTCCGGCATACAGGTTGATCACGTAGAGAAGCTATCTGATGATGAAGCGCATCATCTAACACGGGTATTGCGTAAATCCGCAGGTGATGAAATTCACATTTGTGATGGCCACGGAAACCTTTACATGGGTACCGTTGTGTTTACTTCCAAAAAACAAACGAATGTCCTTGCTTCTACTTTAATAAGATCGTTAAAAGAACCGGAAAGCAGGCTTATCGTTGCTATGGCACCAACAAAATACATCAACAGGTTTGAATGGTTTGTAGAAAAAGCCACTGAAATTGGGATTGCAGAGATTATTCCAATGATAACAAAACATGCTGAGCGTGAAAGGATTAAACATTACCGCCTTGAAAAAATTATCATTTCTGCCATGAAACAATCCGGGCATTTATTCAAGCCCAAGCTGCACCCATTGACCAATTTTGAGGATGTTATCGGGATGAAAATGGAATCCCGCTTCATTGGTTACAGCGAAGAGTTACCACAACAGCATTTGATTG
This sequence comes from uncultured Bacteroidales bacterium, assembly GCA_964527535.1. Taxonomy (GTDB): domain Bacteria; phylum Bacteroidota; class Bacteroidia; order Bacteroidales; family ML635J-15; genus JAQIBY01. Next base: position 12,107 of record CAZGPW010000135.1, on the reverse strand, counting down.
ATGTTGCAGATGCGCATAAGCCTGCCCTTATCCTTATTGGCCCTGAAGGGGATTTTTCAACGCCGGAATATGCCAAAGCAATTGAAGCAGGTTTTTATCCGGTGAAGCTGGGAAATTCCCGCCTCAGAACCGAAACAGCAGGGGTGGTGGCTGCCCAGATATTTGAATGTGCAGGTATTATAAAATAATGCCTTTTTCAAAGCCATTTTCTTTGGTTGCCATTCGTGGTTGCAGGCGGGCACACTTGTAATGCACAGTGTCTCAGCGAATGACTGCTAATCAAATTTTTCCACAATGGATTTTATCGTTTCCACCTTTTCGTTCAGCATATCTTTGTTGCTTGCTTCGGCAATAAGCCTCAGATAAGGTTCTGTGTTTGATGGCCGGATGTTGAACCACCAGTCGGGGTAGTTTAATCTGTAGCCGTCGAAATCCAGAAAAGAAGCGGGTTCTTTCTGGTTCATGAAATATGCTTTGACAGCTTCCATGGCTTCTTTTTTCTGGTTGATCTTAAAGTTGATCTCTCCGGAGCTGTAATATTTTGATATTTCAGCAATGCGTTGGGACAGCGTTATGCCTTTGTTTTTAAGTTTTTTGAGCACCTGCAATACAATCAGACACGCCAGCAGGCCGGAATCGGAATAATAAAAATCCTTAAAATAATAATGGCCGGCAAGTTCGCCACCATACAACCCGTCAATTTCCTTTAGTTTGCTGGCGGCATAAGCACGTCCCACACGCCATGTATGCATGTCAATGTCATATTTGCTGAGGTATTCGGCTACGGATTTGGATGTGCGGATATCCTGAATTAGTCGTGTTCCCGGGTTCAACCTGTCTTCAAAAAATTCACCAATAAAAGCGATCATGAGGTCAGGGGATATAAATTCCGCATTTTCATCCACAAACATCACCCTGTCGGCATCGCCGTCGAAGATAATACCGATATCAGCGTGTTTGGATTTTACCAGTTTTTTCAGGTCTCGCAAGTTTTCCGGCTTGAGTGGATTGCCATCGTGATTGGGAAACGTGCCGTCCGGCTTTTCGTAAATATATGCAGGGCGCTTTTTAAGCAGGTCTTTGATAAAAGGACCGCCCATGCCATGGCTTGCGTCTATGACAATGTTCAGGTCACTGATGTCGGGTTTGTATTGTCTGAGGAAGTTCAGGTAAGTGTCCCGGTAGTCAAGCGCCCTGTAAAAACCAGGCTTCTCAGCAGGGATGATGTCTTCGTTGTTGACAATGAGCTTTTCAATGTCTTTGAGGCCGGTATCATATCCTACAGGAGCTGCTTCCGGTCCTGAAACTTTAAATCCGTTGTATTCTGCCGGATTGTGGGAGGCTGTAATTTGGACGGATGCCGGAAAGCCGTATTTGGCTGTACCCCAATAAATCATTGGCGTGGTGGTTAAGCCGGCATCGAAAACGTTAGCTCCTGCATCCATAATGCCCTCGGCAAGGGCATCAAAAAGGCTTGGGGAACTGTCACGCATGTCACTCCCGATCAAAACCTTGTCAGCGTTTAAAACACGTGGCAGAAAATAACCAATTTTATAGGCCAGGCTTTCATCAATATCCTGTTTGTAAATGCCTCTGATGTCGTATGCTTTGAATGCTTTCATCTGTTTATATTTTAATTTTCAACGGTCAGATGGAACTCACGATGAATTTTAATCATTTTTTCCGCTTTGGCGGGACAGGCTGTGTGTGTATTTTAAAATGTTAAAATTCATGTTCGTTTCATAATAAATTGTTTGTTATTTTTATTCTTCATTTTTATTGTCATTGCCAAAGTGCGGACGTGATTTTGGTATTAATTTTGCCAGGCCGTTTGTAAATCTCCCGACGGTACTGCCTGATTTGCTTTTATCTGCTTTTTTGTTTTTCTCCAGCGGATGGCCGTATATTTCATGGATAAGCTCACTGTATTTATTCAATATAACTTTTCGTTTGAGTTTAAGGGTAGGGGATAGTTCCCCGGTATGGGGAGACCATTCTTCACACACCAGCCTGAAGCGTTTGATTTTTTCATGGTCGCCGAGTTGTGTATTTACTTCATTGATTTCTTTTTGAATACGTTGAATGATTTGCTTTTTTTGAATAAGCTCGGCATTGTCACGGTAATGTATTTTGTGTTTATTGGCATAAAAATGAAGGTAGTTAAAATTAGGGGAAACCAGGGCTGAGGCGAATTTTTCATTTTCCCCGATAACCATGATCTGTTCAATAAGCGGTGAGGCTTTGAATTTGTTTTCAATGATTTGAGGAGCAATGTATTTGCCGGAAGAGGTTTTGAATATTTCTTTTTTTCTGTCGGTAATCTGAAGGAATGTATTGTCTATCAGGTGCCCGACGTCGCCGGTGTGCATCCAGCCGTTTTCATCAATAACCCGTTTGGTGCTTTCGGGGTCTTTGTAATATCCATGCATGACATGGGGCCCCCGAGCCAGTATTTCACCTTCATCGCTGATTTGCATTTCTGTGCCTTCAAGGACAGTTCCTACAGTACCAATGCGGCATAATTTCCCACGGTAATGGTTTACGGCAATTACGGGAGATGTTTCGGTCATGCCGTAGCCTTCAATAACATAGATGCCGGCAGCCCAGAAAAGTTTAGCCAGCCGTTTTTGCAATGAAGCACCGCCGGATACCACACAAATGATATTCCCGCCAAAAACAGCCTGCCACTTTTTGAAAACCAGGGCACGGGCAACAGTAAGCCGCATTTTGTACCATAATGAATTGTTGTCGGCTTCATCGTATTTTTCGCCCAGGCGTACAGCCCAGAAAAATAAGGGTTTCAACGGCCACGAAAGGTCTTTGCCTTTGGCGATTATCCTGTCGTAAAACTTTTCCAGTAACCGGGGTACCGTATTGAATCCATGGGGCTTGACTTCCTGCAAATTGGTGACAATGGTACCAAGGTTTTCAGCGTAATAAATGCTGATGCCCTTTGACTGAAAATTGTAATTCATCATGCGTTCATACACATGACATAATGGCAATACTCCCAGCACCCTGTGCCCTTTATGTAATGGTAAAATCTTTGCAGTTGCCAGTGCGTTGCTTAAAATATTTTTATGCGAAAGCATCACGCCTTTAGGATCCCCCGTTGTCCCTGATGTGTAAATAAGGGTGAACAAATCATCAGGATCAATGCTTGCTTTGACCTGCTCAAGTTTTTCGTTGAGTTCTTTCTCAGATTCCCTGCCGAGTTGAATTATCTCCACCCAGTTGCTTACATTCTCAATATCATTTAAGGTATAAACTTTATCCAGGGTTTCAATTTCGCTGACAACAGCATTGATCCGCTTAAATAACATTTTGTCGGATACGATGACAATTTTTGAATCGCTGTGATCAAGGATGAATTTTTGCTGTTCTTTGCTTATGGTGGGATAAATAGGGACATGCACAACACCGATCATTGCCATGCCCATATCCAAAATGTTCCAGTGGGGCAGGTTGGTGGCGATGCTTGCTATTTTATCCCCTTTATTATAGCCCATTTTCAGAAGCCCCAGAGCAAAGAACCTTGAATAATTGACATAATCTGTTGCGGAAAATTTTATCCAGTTTCCTTTGTTTTTATAAGCTAAGGCATCTTCAACGTCGCTATATTTAGTGGCGTATTGTTCAATTAAATCAAAAATTCTTGTTACAGTCATAACAGGAAAATGGTTCATCTGTACCATGCAAAACTAATAAAATCTGTTTAACGGCGCCCTCTTTCCCCGGGCAGATCATCAAAGGGACATGAACTGCAGTTGATGGGATGCTTGATCACAGTTGTAAGCCAGTATCGTATGCCAAATGTAAATGTAAACGTTTCCCATTCATGGCCATACAATATCGAAGCAGTGATGTCCCAGTGTTCCGTGAGAAAGAATTTGTATTCCAGCTCTCCGAGCACATAAAATTTATTTTCCCAGTTCCCGTTGAGGTTAAAATTGCCTTCCTCCACATAGTTATAGTACTTATGCCAATCCTGCCTGAAATTATAAGTTGGCCCAACAGCTATATCAAATGAAGACCTGAATATTTGCAGGAAACGGTATTTGATGCCTGCGTGAAAAAATAAAGCCGGTTGAGCGGCGGCATCCACATAAAAACCCGGCATAAAACGCCATGATAATTGGGTGCCCCGAAGGTAGGTTTCCACGGAAATCATTACGTTTGGTTCAACTACCCATTGAGCGTTGGCATCAAGGGCATTTTCATACAAGTGGCGGTTTTTTGTGTCCAGGGGATGAAAACCAAGAAAGCTGCCTTTCGGGTGGATAAGTGTTTGTGCTGTACATGGCAGGATCAAAACTGCAAACAACACAATAACCAATATGCGTTTGGTCTTTATCATGTTGTAAAAATAAATAAATTTTGCGTTGTGCAGGGTATAATAATAAAAAAACCGTTCCCTGCGGAACGGTTTTTATGGTTGTTTTAAATGCTGTGATTCATTCAACTTCTTTAATATCAACCACCTTGTTGTCTTTCCAAATCACTTTTACATCGCTGTCAATCATCCCGTGTTTTACGTTCATAGTGTAAATGGTCTTTCCTTCTTTTTCAGTGGTGGATTTTACACTGGGCTCTTCAAGTTTATAAAGATCAAGAGGCATGTCTTTAGCTTCATAGCCGTATGCGTTAGCCGCATCAACAATGGAATTGGTGTTTTCAATTTTTGTCATAAACCCTTGCATTTCCTCAGAAACGTCAGCGCCTGAGTCGCCGCCACAGGAAGTAAACCCAACGGTTAATATGAATATGATGATGATTGTCATTAGTTGTTTCATAATTCAATAAAATTTTAGATTTACATTATCATTTAACTGGTAACAAATATAAAACTTAATTATTGATATGCAAGTAAGTTTAGGTAAGTATTTACCGGATAAGGAACCGTTTTTATGTTGTCATTCTCTTAAGCAAAAGATCAAACTCCCCAGGTAAGGGTGAAACAACCCGGACTTGTTTTCCTGATCCCGGATCAGGAAAAGAAAGTTCTGAGGCGTGTAAAAACATTCTCCTGAACCCCAAAGATGCTGTAATGCTTTTGTTGAGGTCCCAGTCTCCATGCTGTGTGTCTCCGATGATATCGTACTTCAATGATGATAAGTGTTGCCTGATTTGATGCCAGCGTCCCGTTTCAGGATGAATCCTGAGTAAATTCAGGTATAAGTCTTCTCCGGTTTTATCCGTATCTCCGGTATTGACTGTTTGTAATCGTTCAAAACGGGTAACAGCGGCTAATTTTTTTCTCTTTTTGCGATCATATACCGGCGTTTCAATAAGCCCTTTTTCAGGAACATTCCCTTTGACAATGGCAGCATAGGCTTTTTTTATGGTATGTTCTGCAAACATGGAATTAAAACGAGCTGTTGTTTCTTTATTAAAACACAATATCAATAATCCCGAAGTTTTGGCGTCCAGCCTGTGAGGGTTAAAAATATCCTTGCTAAATTTCTTTCCGGCGATCTTGTTTACATAGTCGGCATCCAATGGCATGTGGGAGTTTTTATTAACAGCCAGGCCTGCCGGTTTGTCAACAACAACGTAATCTGCGCCTCTGTACACAATTTCCATGAAATGATCAGCTTTCCGGCAAAGCTAAGCTTTTTTGATAAAATATAAAGTCGAATATGAATCTAAAATTGGTTCTACTGCAATTTTCATGGAATATTTTACCAATTGCATTTCAAAAGCAACTTTTAGTTTCGCCGTACAGTCAAAAGATGAATATATCTCATACCGATATGTGTTCAATCCCGTCTATCGCCGGGCAAGTTTATAATTTTAGTTCGCTACCCCTCCTAAAATTACATTGAACATCATCGGTATAATACAGAAAATCAATATATTGTAATTTTTAGTAATCATCAATAAGTATAATACATATTACACAGTTGAACGCAACTTGGTATCAGAATTCATAAAAGCATATCAGGGCTAAAGCCCTTTCTATTTTATATTTCGCCTCAAACCCAGACAAAAATGCCGGGGTTAACCGGCTCTAATTGAGCACACGCTTATCCCCACTAAGTTTGCAGTAGAGCCCTGAAATTGAATAATGGGAACTACCTGGGCTTAAGTCTGAAGTCCGAAGGTGGGTGTTGAGAGTTATGAATATGCTTTCCCACGCCGGTTTTTGTTCTTCCGATGTTTTTTTAGGTGCACTAAATAAAAAAACCAGGCATCCCTGAGAGAGATGCCTGGAAAACCATTAAAACTAAACTTAACCATTACTTTTCGTTGTTGAACATTAACCAACAACACATTCTTAAAACATGGATATTCGTTTATTGTTGCATCTTTTTACTTAAATATTTGTTAATATTTAATTTGACCATGAGGAAAAAATATATTAGCTTTGCAAACAGTGTAAAAATCAAACAAGACACTACACTTTGATAAATAAAAACATTAACTAATTTTTTTCTTATGATTAAAAAAATAATTTTTGCGGTTACTCTTTTGGCTTTTTTAAGTTTAGGTCTTAATGCACAAGAAGGAAATGCTGACAGTACAAAAAATGACCAGAGCGGAATTCCTGCGTATAAAATAGGTGATCTTAATTTTAATGCCGGCATATCGTTGGGTACATACGGTTATGGTTATGTCGGGAGCAGAAGCTTTACGGTGCCTGTAACCCTTTCACTTGAATATGGTTTTCATGAATACATCAGTGTTGGTGCCATGGTGGGATATGTTAGGTGGAAATATGATTATTCATACATAGGATCCCCTTACACCTATTCATGGACATACCTGTCGTTTGGGCCGCGTGCTTCATTTCATTACCTGCCTTTGCTCAATGAACACCTTGACCTGGGAATGGACGAAACCAAATATGATTTTTACCTGAGCCTGTTTGCTGCCTTTGAGATGCGCACCTACCAGTCATCAGATACTTACATGAATGATTATTATGATAATTCATCATCTTTTACTGTTGGGTCTTTCCTTGGTTTCAAGTACATGGTTTCGGATAATATTGGCTTGTTTTTCGAAGGCGGGCGTCATGCATTTGGATATGGCACTTTTGGTGTAAATATTCGCCTGTAAGCTTATTGATACCCCAATCTTATCAGATGTCCCGATAATTGAAGCCTTCCTAAAGTAAGCATCGTTTAAGTTTTATTTTGTAAATTTACATTGCCTTAAAATAAACCTTATGAATACATGCCGCTTTATTTTTGCTGTTGCCTTAACATGTATGCTTACGCCTGTTTTTCCGCAGCATACAGATACGCTCCTGTCTGATGACGAACACGATGAACAGGCATATAAGTTTCATGCAAGCAGTTTTTCTGTTTCTTCCGGTGTATCGGGGGAAAGTTTAACAAATGCAACGCTGCTGGGGTTTGAAAAACTTGCCCCAAATTCTTCCCTGATTAACGATGTGCATGCCTTGCCTGATTACAATAATGCGCACAATTATTATTATTACAACAACATGACCAATGCCGTGTTGTTTAACCTGGGATTTGATTTTCCGGACTATGGGATCAAAAACTCTGCCCAACCGCGGTTGATTTTAGGTTTGAGCTACCATAAATCAAAATATAAGGAACTGTATATAAGATATGAGGAAGTAAAGCCATACGATACATTGATGTCTGAAATAACGGACAATGTTATTTATTTGGATTCGGTAACAAAGCATGAATACGATATGAATTATTATTCTGAACAGATTCGCCTTGATGCGAACTTTATTTACAGCAGCGATCCCGCTAAACGGTTTTCCTTTTATGCCGGTGCGGGCATCAATGCGGGAATTTCCATCAATGCCTATTCATCTATTTATTATGAAAAAACAAAATATATAAAGGGCAGTTATGAAAACGGTTCCAATTATTATTCGTATCGTTATTTTGATCCGGAGGAGCGCAAAAGAGAGGATTATAGAAATAAAATGAATTTTGGAGGATTGGCATACATTCCTTTGGGACTGGATTTCAGGATAGGCAATAAAAAAACTTTCTGGCGTGAAATGCATTTATTTGTTGAAGCACGCCCCGGTGTTAATTTGGTTTACATTCCCGAACTTAATATTTACACTTATGGTGTATTTCAGGCCAATTTCGGGGTCAAATATGAGTGGTAATCTGAAAATGCATACCAACAGAATATAGCCGGACAAAATCATAAAAACGATTTCTTTTTTATCTTTGCTGCTTTTAAATACTAAAGCGGTATTGAAAACGTTAGTACATCTGATTTTAGTGAAATGCTTCATCGTTATCTTACATATATTTTAATTTTTGTTGCGGTGCTTATCTCCGGGATGGCAGATGCGCAGGAAAAACGACTTAAACGTGCCGATGCTATTTATGAGGCAGGAGAGTATCATCGTGCAGTAGAAGCTTATAAATCTGTCCTTGATAAGTTAAGTACACGGGATGAAAGGGCGCCTGTTTATTTTAAAATGGGAAATGCTTATTACTTATCCGGCAATTACAGGCTTGCACGTACATATTTGCACCGGGTTATACGGTATGATGAAGACAACCGTGAAGCCTATTTAAAACTGGCGGAAGTGCATCGTATTAATGATGATTACTCAGATGCGCTTGACGTATATAATCAATATCAGGATATTCACGGTAAAGACAGTGTGTTTGATAAAAGGATCGAGGAAACAAAATTGGCGCAGGAGTGGAAAGACATCAAAACACGTTTCAAGGTTAAGGAAGTCAGGGATTTTAATACGCGCGATAATGATTTTACGCCCTCGGTGGTTGAAAAAGAGGGTTATGATCATGTGTATTTTGCGTCCAACAGAAAAGGGGTTGCCGGAAAAAAGAATTCAGAAATCACAGGCAACAGGTTTTCAGACCTGTTTGTATCAAAGAAAAACAGGAAAGGGGAATGGGATGATCCGGAACCATTGGATTCTCTAAATTCGCCTTACGATGAAGGAGCTCCCTGCCTTACCAGCGATGGCGACATAATGTATTTCACATCCTGTCAGGTGGAGAAAAATGAAAAAAAAGGATGCCAGATTTACAAAGTATCAAAGACAGGTACAGAATGGATGAATCCCGAACGTGTGACCATCGTACCGGATTCTGTTTCGGTTGGCCATCCCAGCATTACACCGGATCAAAACAGATTGTATTTTGCTTCACGAAAACAAGGCGGATATGGGGGCTCAGATATCTGGTTTGTAGAACAAGAGGAGGGCAGCTGGAGTGAACCAAAAAATGCCGGCCCTCAAATTAATTCTCCCTATGACGAGCTTTTTCCTTACGTGCGGGATGATTCCACTTTGTTTTTTGCCAGCCAGCAGTACCCTTCAATGGGCGGGCTTGATTTGTTCAAAGCAAAAAAGATAAGCCGGTATCGCTGGAAAGTGGAAAACATGAAACCGCCTTTCTCCAGCCCGGGAAATGATTTTGGTATTTATTATTACAAAAATGATGAAAAGGGGTTTTTTACATCAGACAGGTCAGGAGCTAAAGGAGAGGATATCTTTTACTTTGAAAAACCCCCTTTGGAATTTGCCCTGGAAGGGTTTGTTACCGATGTTGATACCGAAGCTGTTATTGACAGTGCCGTTGTTCATTTGATAGGTTCTGACGGAACCATGTTTACGGATACCACGGATGCAGAAACCGGTTATTTTTCATTCGATCTGAAACCCAACACCGAATATGTGTATGTGGTGCATAAGGATGGTTATTTTAATGGTAAAGACAGAATCACAACTGATACATTGTATTATGATTACACTTTTGAGCATCATGTGCAACTTGAGAATTATCGTAAAACCTTTGAAATACCCAACATTGAATTTGAATTTGGCAGTTTTGATCTTACGGATAAAGCCAAACATTCACTCGACAGCGTTGTAAGGTTGCTTAACAATAATCCCAACCTTGTGGTTGAATTGTCGGCACATACGGATATGATCGGAACGGATGAAGACAACATGGAATTGAGTAAAAAAAGAGCAGACGCCGTAGCCGATTACCTGATCAGCAAAGGAATTTCCCCGGAAAGGCTTGCAACCAAAGGCTTTGGAGAAAGCCAGCCCATTGTTATCGAAGACCAGCACGAAGATTACGATTGGCTGGAAAAAGGCGATGTGCTAAAGCCTGAATTTGTTGAAGAACTGACAGAAGAGCAACAGGAAATTGCAAACCAGATGAACCGCCGGACGGAATTCCGGGTCATCAAAAACGATTATAACCCGGTGCTTGACTACTAATAATGTAACTACTCAACGCTGAGACGGAGCCCCGTCTTTCGCCGGGCAAGGTTGCAAAGTCATAATATTTATTGCGCTATGCTAAAATTTAGCGGTCCATCAGTATGGGACAAGGGGTCAATTGTACGTAATCACATGAAGTAAAGGAACCTCTTGTGTTGCTTCCCTGATAATATCATTATTTGAATATTTTTGAGATCAACCACAGCAGAAAACTCAGTACCACACTGATTAAGATCATGGTGGTAATGGGTGCATACAAGGTAAAATTATCACGTTTTATCCTGATGTCACCGGGAAGGTTACCCAGGAAATTAAATTTGCTGCACAGCAGGATGATCATGCCTGCAAGGATTAATATTATACCAGCCAATATCAGGTATTTTCCAATATACTGGGGCATAAAATTTATATTTTATGGTTGTTATTTTTCAAGCGCTGACATGATGGCCTCGCAAAATGCCGGAAGATCGCCGGGATTTCTGGCTGTTATCAGGTTCCCATCAATTACCGGGGCTTCGTCTTTAAAGTTTACACCAGCGTCAATCATTTCTTCTTTGACACTTTTGTAGGAGGTGGCTGTTTTTCCTTCCATCACATTTGCCCTGATAAGTATTTGCGGTGCGTGGCAAATGGCTGCAACCGGTTTCCCCGTGTTGTAAAAATCCTTAACAAAGCTAACAACGGCTTCGTTTTCCCGTAGTTTGGCAGGCGCTTTGCCTCCAGGCAAAATCAGGATATCAAAATCTTCAATCGACACCTCTTCTGCAGTTTTCTGAATTTTGATGGTAAAATCGCTGTTGTAGGATTTAACTTCTTTTTTTTCAGCCCCAATTACCGTGATTTCCACACCACGGTTTGTCAGGTAGCCAATGGGCATGTACGCTTCTGCATCCTGGAAGCCTTCTCCGGTTAATACTGCTGCTTTTTTCATATTGTCAGATTTTTGGGGTTTGCTTTGTTCAGATGGTTGGCCGGTATCGTTGCAAGCAGAGAATAACACTGCTGTCAGCATTACAATACCCGAAAACGTCATTTTCATCATAGCGTATAATTTTAAAGGTTCATGTACACCTTTAAAACGCAAAAACATGCGTTTTGTTCACAAAAAATCACAGAGACAGGTTATCAACAATGTCCTTATATATTTTGCAAATCAATATTATAATGACGTTGACAGTGGCCAGGTATTAGCTCAACAAGTCATTAATCCAGGTGCTTTGCCGGACAAGTTTTTGCGGAGAACTTGCAGCGGGAATCGAAATTGTGGTTGCGCTGGGAGGTGAAGAGCTCGCCGAATGGAAGGTATTGCATACCGATACTTGTTTTGTAAGCGTTTCTGCTGCGTGTAAACCCTTGCAGAATCGCACAAAACATAGATCGGCACAGGGAGTGTTGTTCGGCCTCTCCATGCACTTCAGTGATGAAGCTGCTGCCGACCCAGATATTAACCGGAAGATCGGGTGCCGAGGCAAAATAGGGTGTAGCGATATTAAGATTTGTTTTTAACATTGCCATCCAGTTTGTTGATAAGCTCAAAACTATCCATTTCCATTTTTGAAAAAGCAAACCATTTCTTGCCCAGGTCTTTCAATGATGCGCCAATGTGATATACTGTTTCGTTATCAATGATCAAAAACCTGTCGTGAGATTTTTCAAAGCTTTTAAGGTCGATTTTGGGGTATTGTTGATTGTGTTTTTTGATGTCGAGTTTGAGTTGCTTGCTTATGGTTTTTGTGTAAATAAAGGCATCCACAGTTTTGTTTCGTTTCGATAGCAATGTTAAAACCGATTCGTCAATGTAATTGTCAATCAGGATAATAGATTTTTTTGCAGATTTTATTAATCCGGAAACAAAAGCATAGGCATCAAAAATCTGCCCATCGTAGAAAAT
>CAZGPW010000134.1:0-15068 GCA_964527535.1 uncultured Bacteroidales bacterium | reverse complement strand
TTCCTAATTTCTCTAATATAGGTACTGCTACTTTTAATTGTACCACACTGGAATTGAAACACTTTTGAAACAAATAATCGCTGATGTCCCATACACTTTTAATTGTACCACACTGGAATTGAAACCCAAAAGAACCAGAAGAGGAAGAACCGGAAGAAGAGGCTTTTAATTGTACCACACTGGAATTGAAACATCATACCACCAGATCAATTCATAAAACTTTTGATGCTTTTAATTGTACCACACTGGAATTGAAACTTACTTATTTCTTCAACAGCCGGTTGCCCAGCCCTTCTTTTAATTGTACCACACTGGAATTGAAACTTCGAGAACGCTTCATGCCATACATTCCACATAAGGCTTTTAATTGTACCACACTGGAATTGAAACAAAGATAGTTACCACTGTACTATCCAGCGTACAACCTTTTAATTGTACCACACTGGAATTGAAACTTAAAAATTAAAGATATAGAGTATATAAATGAAAGCTTTTAATTGTACCACACTGGAATTGAAACACAGCGAGGGGCGGAAAATAATGTGAAACAGTCCATCTTTTAATTGTACCACACTGGAATTGAAACGCCGAAAACCTACATAGAAAAGCACACGGATTTGACTTTTAATTGTACCACACTGGAATTGAAACGCCATAGTCAGCACAGAATATTTGAAGGCTGCCCGCTTTTAATTGTACCACACTGGAATTGAAACAAAATAAAATCAATAAATAATTGGTTACCGATTTACACTTTTAATTGTACCACACTGGAATTGAAACTCTGAATGTTTGACTACTTTAATTAAAATCGGAACTCTTTTAATTGTACCACACTGGAATTGAAACAAAGTTAATCAGAAATTAAATGAAATATTGGGAGACTTTTAATTGTACCACACTGGAATTGAAACTTGGCTTATTTACAATTCTCAAAAAAACGCCCAGTACTTTTAATTGTACCACACTGGAATTGAAACTTCGGTATGATAATACATCACACACTAGGGGTTAATCATCTCGTCAATTTGCTGATGCAGTTTTTCCGTTTTTTCGTTTTGCAGAGCGTTTTCAAGAACTTCTGTGCTGATGGTGGGCAGTATTTGAAGCAGAATGTTGTATCCCGGTGTATCCTGATAATTTTGCAACAGGTTTATTAAACGGTCAAAGGCAGGTTTTGACAGTGATTTTTGGAGGGATGACATAATTTCTGTGGTATCTATTGGTTTTTGATGGCTTGGTTGTGAGCTTTCACGTTGCCATGTTTCCAGGAGATTGATGAGGTTCTCATAATTGGTAGCGTTGGTACGTTGGTTGCTGGATTTTTGAGGTGGGGCATAGATTTTTAAGTAAGCAATCAGATCCGATAAATAACCCGGGGATTGGTATTTTAATGATAAATCACGGGGTTTTATCACCGTATGAAAATACACACAAATATCGTGTTGGTTGGCAAATTCAATCAAGCCCTGAAAATCGCGCCTGTTGATGGTTAAGGGACAAACAAGCAAGTTGCAGGACGTGTTGTGTTTATGGCAATAAGCGATGAACCGTTTTGTATTTTTGATAACCTGTTCAAAATCAGCGCCGCGTCGTATTTGTTCGTAATGGTCTTTGTTCAGGCTGTCAACAGAAATGTTAAAATGCAGGTTGTTGTAAGTATTGAGCATGTTTTCAATCCGCTTGCTCATGGTATTGGCATTGGTAGTGATCAAGATTTGGCATTTGGGATTCATGTTGTGTATCAGTTCCCAGATATCGTAATATATGGGAATCAGAAACGGATCACCGCCGGTAAATTCAGCCATTTGCAGGTGGGGAATGAATGCCTTTAATTCATCGACAAAATCCTGGTTGTAATGATCGGGCAGGGGAGGTTGTTTTTCCCTGTTTTTCCGTATGGCTGAACTCAGGTTGCCGTCACACATGATGCATTCGAGGTTGCAGCGGTTGCTCAGCTCAAATTCCATGATTTTTGGGTAAGCCTGCCCGCTGATCCCGTAGGGTTCGTATTTGTTGGGAAGCAAACTCCCGAAGTTGCGGGATTCAAACACCGGCTGGCAAAAGCTGCAGGCATATTGCAGGTCGTAATGTGCAACATGGTTTCGTATGTTTTGGAACTCCCCGTTAAACCAGGACTCTCTTATGCTTTTATCCGGCCAGCGGTCAGATTTTTCACCGTATGTAGCGTAGCATGGAGACATGTATCCGGCACGTGAGAAAAACATACTGGTAAACGGGGCGTAACAAATTTGTTGCCGGTATCCATACGGACGCTGGCGATTATATGCTAAAACGGTATCTTTATTCAGTGAAGCCTTGTCAAAATCCGGGAACCTGATCCATCCAAACTTGTATTTCAGGTATTGTAAACCTTTATAAGCTTTGATGTAGCTTCGTTTTAGAAATCGGGGGCTTATGTTGTACAAGGCATCAATCATGTACCCAAAAGTACAATTTTGATTGGAATATCGGCCAAATTTTGATTTTTTCTGCCAATTGTTTACCGCCTCAAATAGGAAAGGGAAACTTATACGCGTTTCTTATAAAATTACGTAGAATATGTAATAATCAAATAAAAAACACATATATAGAATATTAAATAATTTAAAATAAGTATAATTAATATATGAAATAACCCAGATTACACCTAACCATAAAAATCATTCAAAATAAATTATCTTATGTTAAATTGTAAATTTCTGATAAAGAGATATAAAATCGTACGTAACGGTTAAGAACGGTTAATAACCGTTAGCAACGACTAAATATAAGAATAACAATATTATATCTATATAGTAAAATTAATACATTTATGTTATGAAACGAATATGCCCGGTATGCGGTAATCCTGTACATGATTTAAGAAAAAGGTTCTACTGCAAACTAAGTGGGTAATGGTAATGATTGAATTATTACTGTTGAGTAAAAATTAAGAATTAGAAAAACTAAACGCTCGTCAATAAAAATTATACTGTCAGGGCTAAAGCCCATTTATTCTTTCTTTTTAGTTGCTTAACCCCGACCTGAAGGTCAGGGTTAAGCTGTTGCTCAAGAGCCTTTACAGAATAATCCAAGACTGCATATAATAATTTCAAAACATCTCAATTAATCATTTTGAAATGCAATTGGTAAAATATTCCACGAAATTTGCAGTAGAACTCAAAATACTGAAAATAAGACAAAACATCCTTTGAATTTTGCCAAAAAAGCCAGACTTCAAAACCTGCTATAAAACTGTTTTTTTCTTTTGATATTTGCTTATTTTTGTTTTCAGAATTTATAAAAGCAGAAATAAAACATCACTAAACATGAATGAACTGCACGTAAGACTCACTACCTCTGTAGAAAAACACAAGTCAGGTTTTTTCAATATTCCCAGGAAAAAACTCATTTCGGAGAGTATTAACAACAAAGAATGCCTGACAGCAAAGAACGGATGCCTGGCAACATGGACACCTCCGGAATCTACAGGCCGGAGCCCTAAAGATACCTTAATTGTAAAACGGCCATCTTCGCAAATTCACATCGATTGGAATTCTCCCAACAACCTGCCAATGACTGAGGAGCTTTTTGATATGGTATTTGAAGATGCCATCAGCATTATCGACAATAGTCCAAAACTATATGTTACCAACAGGGCAATTGGAGCCAATCCGGATTTTGCACTGCCGGTCAAAACAATAACTGACAATGCATTGACAGCGCTTTTTTCGGAAAACATGTTCAGGCCAAGGCACAAGAACATGGAAAAATCCTGTTTTAACAACCACAATTTTACACTAATCAGCCTGCCCTATCATAAACTGGACAAGGAAAAATATGAGTGGAAACTACGTAGAAATGAAGACGGCACAACTTCAGATATGATCGTTGCCATGGATTTTGACCGACGCATAGGCATTATTATCGGTTCAGCTTACCTTGGAAGTGTAAAAAAACTGATGTTTACCGTGATGAATTATTACCTTCCTTTTGAAAAAGTACTGCCTTTGCATTGCAGCGCTAACGTTGGGAAAGACGGAAAATCCGCACTTATTCTCGGTTTGTCCGGAACAGGAAAAACAACACTTTCGGCGGACCCGAACAGGGCGTTGCTGGGTGATGATGAACACGGCTGGTCTGATAATGGCATTGCCAATTTTGAAAACGGCTGTTATGCTAAAATGGTTGACATAGATCCGGAAAAGGAACCCGATATCTACGATGCGGTGATGCACGATGATGATTACCTCAACCATGGTGCTATTGTAGAAAATGCCATGATATATCCGGATGGCAGTTTTGATTTTTCTGACACAAGGCTTACACCAAACTCAAGGGCTTCCTATCCGCTGACTTTCCTGCCAAACATCTCCCAATCAAGTACTGCCGGCCATCCATCAACCATATTGTTCCTTACGGCAGATGCGTATGGTGTATTACCACCGGTTTCCAGGCTGGATAAACACCAGGCCATGCTGTGGTTTTTGATGGGCTATACATCCAAACTCGCCGGGACAGAAACCGGTATTACAAAACCCGTTGCCACATTCAGCCGGTTTTTCGGGCAACCATTTATGCCGGGATTGCCATCGGTTTATTCACAAATGCTGGGCAGAAAAATGGAAAAATTCAACACCAATGTGTTTTTGATCAATACAGGCTGGACAGGGGGAAAATACGGCACAGGTAAACGTATTGACCTAAAACTGACACGCAAAATGGTGGATGCAGCCCTTAGCAGCAAGCTAAAAAATGTTGAGTATGAACCCCTTGATCTGTTTCATCTTAACGTTCCTAAAACCGTTCCCGGCGTACCATCGGAAATGCTTATGCCTGTCAACACTTGGAAAGACAAGGATGAGTATAATAAAACCGCTAAAGAACTGGCACAAGAATTCAGCCAGGCTTTTGATAAAGCATACGGCAAAAATAACATCTCACCGGATGTGATTAAGAACTGTCCGGGAAAATAAGAAAAAACAATACGGGAATACAATACAAGCAAAAAGACAATTTTATTCTCCCGTCTTCAGGATATTGATATCGTACACAAGGTCCACACCAGCCTTTTCAAACAATATCCCCACCGGACAATTGTTTTGTGTGAGTTTATAAGCCTTTTGTAAGGACTCTCCGGAAGCATCTGAACAAATATTAAGCTGTACGGTGACTTTATTAATGGTTTTCTCTCCTTTTTCGGCATTGATAACACATTGCATGTCCGAAAAATCCACTTTGAGTTTTTCTGCCATCAGTTTAAAAATAGTTGTTATACAGCCGGCGTAACCCATCACTGAAACTTCAAGTGCTGTAGGGCCTTCATCTTTTCCATGCTGTAGGTATGGTAAATCCATAGTGACGTTGTGTCTGCCGTTATCTACTACAGACTTGAAACCCTCCTGCCAGGTTGACGTTATTTTCATTATTTTTTTATTTTATGCTTCAACAATAAGGGCTCAAAAAAGTTCAATGATCTACCCGATATCAGACATTAAATCTGATATGTAAAATATCCCCATCCTGCACCACGTAGTTTTTTCCTTCCACATAAAATTTTCCTGCTTCTTTGACAGCCTGTTCGCTTTTAAGCTGAACAAAATCATCGTATTTCATCACTTCGGCACGGATAAACCCCTTTTGAAGATCCGAATGAATAACGCCGGCAGCTTCGGGAGCAGTCATGCCTTTGCGTATAGTCCATGCCCTGTTTTCTTCTTCACCAATGGTGAAAAACGACTGTAAATTGAGCATATCATAAGCTTCCCTGATCAGGACATCCACACTGGGTTCGTCAAGGCCGTAATCATTGAGGAACTCATGGCGTTCATCTTCATTGTCCAGTTCAGCAATTTCAGATTCTATGCCGGCAGCGATACGCAAAATTTTGATGTTTTCATCTTTCAAAGCTTCACGCACCTGTTTTACGTAATCATTGTCTTCCGAAGCATGTTCATCATCCACATTACACACCACCATCACCGGCTTTGCCGAATACAAAAACAAATCATCAATGACACGGGCATCTTCTTTGGAAACAGGGGCAGTACGTGCAGGGTGTAAATCATCCAGATGCTGCTTATACAGGTTTAATATCTCTATGTCTTTTTTGGCATCTTTGTCTCCTGTCTTCACCAGTTTTTCCATCCTGCCAATTTTACGTTCCACGGTCTCCATGTCTTTTACCTGCAATTCAAAATTCACCGTTTCCCAATCCCTTACCGGGTCAACAGTATCATCAACATGTGGCAGGTTTTCATCATCAAAACAACGCAATACATGTATCAACGCATCGCTGCTTTTGATGTCATTCAAAAAAGCGTTGCCTACACCCTGTCCTCTGCTGGAACCTTTAGTCAGGCCCGGGACATCGACAATTTCCACGGTGGCCGGCACTTCTTTTTTTGTAGGTTGCAATTTTGTCAATTCAGGCAAACGCGGGTCAGGCACTTTGATCACACCTATGTTTGATTTGTTGGTTGCAAATGCATAATTGGTTGCCTCCGCCTTGGTGCTGGACATGCAATTAAAAAAGGTGGTTTTCCCACAATTAACCAGTCCGATGATACCACAATTGAGTCCCATATGTATTTTTTATTATAACATGCAAAAGTAGTCAATATTATGACAGGTTATTGCAGATAATAAGATAAAAATCCTCCATCATTTTACAAGCAGGGAAGCTTTGTATTTTCTGCCGGTATTGTCGCGTATGTATGTTGGGTACACACCTGAAGGCAAATCAGGAAGCCGAATCAAGTCGCCTTCATTATTAATTTGTCCGGTAAAAACACTTTTCCCCGAAAGTTCAAAAACATTGACATCCAGCGGGTAAATAAGACATTCCCCTTTAATGGTAAAGCTGTTCTCTGAAGGGTTAGGAAACAATTGTAACGTATTTTCATTCCCCCGGGAGTAAAACTCATCAACAATTCCGGATTCATCATGGGCAAATTCAATTACCAGTGTATCACTGTCATAACATCCCATGTTATCGGATTCAAGAACAAACATAACTTCCTGCTGTGTTAATCCGTTGTATATAGCCGTAGTTGTTTCACTATACGGATCCGTTATGATAACACTGTCGCTGTTGCTGCTCCATAACAAAGGCAAAGGATTATAAGATCCTGTACTGGCTGAAAGGGTAAGAGAATCATAATACAATCCCGGTGTTGTTGTAATGTTTATATATGGTATTTCCTTGAAATGTACCGTCCACCATTCACTCGTATCCGAGCAAAAATCAGGGGAAAGATTTTGAGGTCCGTTGGATTCTACCCATGCCAAGTTGTAATAACCGTAATATGTAATTTCAATTGTGTCGTTGTATGTTTGATAATAAAAATCAACACTGTTGCTGGGATTGGCTATCCAATGGCTGTTTATTTCACTACCCGGATTTTCTGCATGAATGCCAATTTTACGGCCGCATACTGCTGTGTCTTCCGGATCCATAGCCAATTCGGCTGTAGGTTTCTGCCAGAAAGTAACGGTAACCGTATCCTTGCTGACACACTCTTCGTTTGATTCCTGCCAGATAAACTCCACGGGTCCGTAACCTGTATGACCAATACATGTACCTGGATCATTAACATCATCATAATTTGTGCCTGGCAGGGGCAACCAATTACCATTAAAACCTGCAGAAATTCCATTTAAACATGCTTCTTGTCCGCACACATCAAAATCATCACCGGCAGATATTTCCGGTTTTTCTTTAAATATGATGGTTATGGTATCCCTGTCATTGCAATTTGGTCTTAATGCATTGTTTTCTCTCCATATGAACCGGGACTCTCCATATTCACTTACCATGACGGTGGTAGTAGATGATTCAGAATCCTGGAAATATGCCATTCCATCGTTATCCGGATGTTGATACCAAAATCCATAAGGCAAATAGCTTGAAGATTCCGGAATGCTGTATGTAGCTTCCAAACCATAACTGTTTTGGCAAATAGAATCATCACTACCTGCATTGGCATTGGGGGTTTCATAAAAAGTAACATGTACTGTATCCCTGTCGCTGCAATTCACATTCGCTAATTTCCAGACAAAAGGAATAGAAACATGAGCAGAATCACCGTAAGCACCAGATGGAATGGTTACTGTGGCATCAGGATTATATTGTGTGCCATTCCAGGTTACGGTTTGTGTATCGCAGTACCATTCCATGTCAGCAAAGCCATAGCCTGTTGTATCTGCATCAAAAGTATATTGATTACCACAAACCTCCGGATAATTATTATCTCCTGCATAAGCATCAGGAATTTGCCTGCAAATTATTTGGTGAGCCACCGAATCCTGGGAGGAGGCTCCCTGTACAACCAGGCTGATCATCAAGGTATCTGCAATAACAACATTTCCCACTGAAAATGTATAATTTGCCGGCCCATCATCATCAAGCAGTACATCATCCATGTACCAGATTCGTGAAATCACAGTTTCACCAGTACTGATATCATTGACGGTGATTTCATTACCACATACTTCCGTATCGTATTCAAATTCGGCAGTGATTTGAGCATGTGCATAAACAGAACTCATGAGTAAAAACAATAAAAAAAGTATTTTATTCATAGGGCAAGTGTGTTTTCATGTAATTCAGACAATATTTAAAGGCAAATTGTTGTCTGGTGAAACAAATTAGTGTCCGTATATTATAATGTACTACTTATTTAAAAAACGCCACAGAACCTGTCCAGCTCTTTGGCGGATAATTGGCAGTAGAGCCAAAGTTTTTAACACATTGGTAACGCTTTTTAAGTCTCCATTATGATTATATTTTGTGTTCAACCGTCACACAAACAGATATGAACCAACACATAAAAACATGAAAAAATTCAGTAACATTATCGTCTTTATCCTGTTTTTGCCCTGTATTTCAGCAGCTCAGGTGGACGAATACGCTATGGAAGTCATGGCAGAACTTTCTGACACTGCCTATCACGGCCGGGGATATTATGAACAGGGGGATCTGAAGGCAGCCCGTTACATCGGGACGGAATATGAAAAACATGGGCTGAAGCAGTGGGATCACACCTGGTTTCAGCATTATTCCTTGCCGGTGAATACATTCCAGGGAGACAATGAACTTATCATTGACGGAAAAACCATGCAACCCGGTACCGATTATGTCCTCAGAAGCTATTCATCCGGTATTGAAGGTGAATATGAGATGTATATTGTGGACACCACACATTTCAATGAAGAAAAAGCCATAGAAAAACTGGATCAACTGTCATCACAGCAAATTCCTGCCTGCGATATAAGTTTTGCCAGAAAACACAAAGAATTTTACAAAAAACTGTTTAGAACCAAATCAAATGCCTGTATTCTGCTCTGGGAAGAGCCTCTGAAATTTTATAAAGCATATTCACGGATGGTTGTGCCACAGTGCATTATATGGCTTTCCTACAACAATTTACCGGAAAACCCGAAACGCATCAGCCTTGATATAGACAATCACATGATTGAAGAATATCAAACCCAGAATGTGCTTGGTTACCTCGAAGGCACAAAATACCCGGATGAATGGGTAGTGTTTACGGCTCATTATGATCACCTTGGTATGTTTGGCAGGGATGTTTTTTTCCCGGGCGCCAATGACAACGCCAGTGGTGTAGCCATGCTCCTGAACCTGGCCAGGCATTACAAAGCAAATCCGCCAGAAAAATCCATGGCCTTTATATGCGTATCCGGGGAAGAATGCGGATTGCGGGGTTCAAAACACTACGTGGCTAATCCAGTGTTTCCGCTTGAAGACATAGCTTTAGTATTAAACTTTGACATGGTAGCTGGTGGCTGGGATTCCTTGTACGTACAACACAGTGAGGCCGCTCATCCCGATTTTTATGCATTGAGCAAAATTGCCGGGGATGAAGCCCTTTTTTCGGGCATTAAGAAAGACACCCTTTCTCCGCATTCAGACCATTTTCCTTTTGCTGAGAAAGGGTTGCCGGCCATGTTTTTCAGCCTCAGCAGCAAAGAAAACCCGTATTATCACACGCCCGCCGACAACATGGAGCATGTGGAAACGGGAAAATTTGTGTTTCTGTTTGATATGGTCACACAATATCTGGATTGATTATTTGTTATCAGGATGATTTGCCAAAATAATTTTCAATCCTGTCGAAAGCTTTGTTTACCATATCTTCGGGAACACAAAATGACATTCTCACATGGCCTTCGCCTTTGAAAGCAATCCCCGGGGTAGTGGACACGCCGGCTTTTTGCAGGAGGTTGACAGCAAATGTCATGGAGTCGTCCTTCCCCTCCACTTTGATACGCGGAAACATAAGGTATGCACCTTTCGGTTTTTGATAATCAAAAATATGTTTTACGCTGTCTAACCGATCGCACATTAAATTTCTGACAGTCAGGTAATGCTGTCTGTATTCTGTGATACAATCCTGAGGGCCTTCCAAAGCTCCAATGGCTGCATATTGAGCTACAACAGGAGCACATATAGCGAGCGGAATATGCATTTTGACAATGTGTTTGATCAGATCAGCATGGGCATGCAGATACCCAACGCGCCAGCCTGTCATGGCGTAAGACTTGGTAAACGTAAAAACGCTGATCACGCGGTCATGCATGCCTTTAAAAGAAGCAATGCTGTAATGTTTATGGCCGTCGTAGGTAAAATATTCGTAAGCTTCATCCACAATGATTATAAGGTCGTTTGTTTTAGCAATATCAGCCAGCGCCTGTAATTCATCTTTTGCATACACAGCTCCGGTAGGGTTATTAGGATCACTGAAAATTATGGCTTTCGTTTTTTCCGTCACAGATGCTTGTATTTTTTCGATATCAAGTTTAAACCCATTTTCTTCATCGGTTTCTACCAGCACAGGCTTCCCTCCTGCAATTTCCACTTGTCGCACATGCGTGGAATACCCGGGAATAGGAATGATGACTTCATCCCCGGGATTTACAGTTGCCAATACTGCAGCAGATAAACCTTCAATGGCCCCCACCGTAATCATTACTTCATCAGGGGTAGCATCAATCTTGTTGTCATTACGCAATTTTTTTGCTAAAGCTTCCCGCAGCTGCATCAATCCCCAGGTTGGAGAATAGCCTGCAGTTTTTCCCTCCATGATGGCTTTAGATGCTGCTTCCTTTATGTGTTCAGGGGTATCGCTGGTGGGTTTTGCCCAGGACAGGAATGCGACATCTTTCTGTAATTGTGATAACCTGGTCATTTCATGAATGGCCGATGTTGGAATGTTTAATGCCCGATCGGATATGTGTTGTTGTGAAATCATAATGACTAAAATATTTAATTGAACATATGCTTACTTCGCAAATGTAATGAATCTAAATGAACAATGTTTAAATTGACTTACAAAAAAGGAATCGTTATGTACTCACCCGATAAATCCTGATTTTATTTGGCATTGCTTTTGTTGTTTATTTGCCTGTAGTATCAATTTCAACAATGATGAAAGCAATTTTATTCATAGCCTTGATTTCACTGGTTGGATCGCCTGTAAAACAAAGCAAAACAAAAATTGATTACGAAGATGTCAACTTTTCGTGCATCCGAAACAATGTGACAGAATGCGCCATCAATACAAAAGCAGAATTCCGTAAACATACCTCCAGTTACCCTTTACCCGGCGTTGATTTTAATAAGCATACGCTTATTTGTGTAAATTACGGTGTTGGCGGCTGCACCGCTCCTGATGTTGATCTGAATGTTTACCGGATGCCCGGCGGAAACTATCAAGTGGAAACCAATATCACGCAGCATGGCCTCTGCAAAATCCTCATTCCTGTAAAAAAATGCCTTCTGATACCGAAAGTCAACAATGCGCACAAGATCAGGTTTTATAAAACGGTGGTTGTAAACCGGAAGTGATTTTTTCGCTTAACCAAAAGCAGATTTTACTGCTTGTCAATTTTGTAAGTTTTGATAAAAAAAAACAGAACGCTGATTACGCTGATTTTTATGATAGAATAATGGAAAATAATCAGTCGGAAGTCAGAAGTCCGAAGTCGGAAGTCAGAAGATATTTTATAATGTAAACTCTACTTCGGACTTCGGACTTCTGTCTTTATTTTGGTTATTTATAAACTGCGAAACCTCAGTAATATCAGAGTGTTTATAATTATCTGTGTTTACCCCGTAGGGAAGCGTACTGGGGTGGATCATAATCATCTGCCTTATCAGCGTTGCAATGTTTATCTAACGCTGAGTAGTCACTCTAGATCGCTATGGATTTTACTGCTTGTCAATTTTGTAGGTTTTCACAAAATCAGCAGAAATGATACGGATGATGTACATAGCCGGCACCAAATCGTCGAGGTAAAGGGTTCTTTGGTAATTATCGGTTGGGGCTTCAAACTGATAATTTTTCACAAGCCTGCTGTCCATAGAATAAATTTCAAGCGTAAAACGTGGATCAGGCAGGTTGCTCACAATGACATGCAGCTCTTCCCTGAATGGATTGGGATACACAGCAAATTGCGGTTCTGAAGTATCGGTACATTTAACATTAACGATATCAGAATATTCGTAATCGCCATTAAAATCAACTTGTTTCAAACGGTAATACGCATTTTGCATGGGATTTTCGTCGTAAAACTCATACATCTCAAGTTGATTGCTGTTGCCTGAACCCTGCACGGTTCCTATGTTTTCAAAAATGTTGCCATCCACAGAACGCTGCACAATGAACATTTCATTGTTAATTTCGGAAGCTGTGGTCCATGTTAATGACACGAAATCATCATGACATTTTCCGTTGAAAGCAATCAATTCAACAGGCAAAGGTGTTTTTTCACTGCCAAGGGTAAATGTTTCACTAAAATTATATGAACCATGATCAAAATGATCAGAATATGGATAATCGTCAGGTGTCACGAGATTGCTGGTTGTATTGACAGAGCCATTAAGTGGAGTCCACCAACTTTGTTCCCACGATTCTCCGGGGCTTTCAGTAACCCACTGGTATTCTTCGAGTTCTGATTCAGTGTGTCCATTCAATTCCGCAACCCAATACTGCATTTCCACATTGACACCGGATTCCAGTTTGCCAATGCCCGGGACCTGCACGTACCTTGCTACGCTGTAGTTTGATGAATAAGAACCTGTTCCCTGCTGCACCTGGTGACCACGCACGACGGTTGTGCTGCCAAGGTTATCTGGTGTGGTAATGAGAACACCGAGATTAGCAGGATCGTAATCTGTTTCGCTATTGATGGTACGTGTTGCCTGAATGGTTCCTGTATTGGTACTGGTGTTGTCTACTTTAATTCTGTTGGTTTCTGTTTCGTTTACGATTGTTCCGGTTGTGCCCAGGTCAGCAACGCTGTTTTGGAGGTCAAGGTCCCCGCTGTTCATTTGGAGTTGATTATCAACGCTGATGTTTGCTCCAAGAGACAGATCACCACCTGTTTTATTGATGTTCAGGTCATAAAACCCGGAGGCTGAGCTGCCATCAATTTTTTGATCGGCGCTTCCTGTGAAATGTACGGTGGAATTTTGATGCGTAAAGGTACCGTTGTTTGTCCAGCTACCTGAGCCCATGACAATGTTTGTGGCACTGCTGCCACCTTTGAGGGTAGCACCACTGTGGATTTTCAGGCCCTGGGAAAACATAAGCAGCGGCAAAATCATTATCAATATGGAGGCGAGCGGTTTTTTCATGTTACTATTTGTTTTCAAAGATACAAAAATTTTAATTCCTTTAAAAATAAATTTTAATTTACTCAACAATAATTAGTTGTTGGGGTCTTCATTGTTGTTTATATGTTGTTTTTTATCCGTTTCTTTAAATCCATTTTTTTGGGTTCCGGAGGAGGCTAATTTAATAATTGCTTCCGGAACTTTCACATTACAAACATAGGGTCTATCTAGTGTCATATCAAGCCAAATATAACATGACACTTATTGTAAAGAAATTTATTCCTTGTTTGATTCGATAATCTTTCCAACTATTTCTTCAAGCTCATTAATGCGTTTCTCTAAAGCAGAATTTTTCTGGCGTAACTGTTTAATTTGTTGTTGCTGTTCGATAAGTTTTTTCAATTTCCCACTTGTCTTCTCGTGTTTGTCGTTGAGCTCTATAAGCCCCTCTAAGGTAAGCACAGAAATATAGTCATAATTAATACCATAGTAGCCAAACTCCTCTTCAATCTGTGCAGCAAGTGGGAAATGTTCTTTTACTTCCTGGGCTATCAGCCCAATGGATTTTCGGTTTCGTTCTTTATCTCGGTTATAATAAAAAGTAACAGGTTCAAGATGAACTATCTTTTCAAGAACATTATCAATGGGTTCTATATTATTCTTCAGCCTTCGGTCAGAAGTATTCCAAGCACCATCATTATGAGTTATCCAAGCCGTAAGATTACCATCGAACATGAACCATAGATTCTCCGTCGTAGCTGTATTTATTTCCCAATCTCTATAACTAGAGCCCCGGTCTAACCTCAAGCCGTCGTAGGTGTCGGTTGTTTCAATATGTAACTTGGAGTTGGGGGAGGTTGTTCCAATACCCACATTCCCGTTATCAAAATTTACCTGGAATCTGGTATTATAGGAAAAACTATCAGATGTACCATGCTGGCTGATGACCTGGAATGAATTACCTGAAGAGCCATATCCCTGCAACATAATATCATCGCCACCTGAACCGGGGGCATCATTATGTATATTACGTCCCATGGCCCAGTGTGAGTTTTGATGAATAAAAGCATACCTGTTTCCATCATCAACAGTAACATGTCCACCACTTACATGTAATTTATCTTCAGGAGAGGTTGTACCGATGCCGACATTGCCATTAGCTCCCCAATACATAATATAACTACCATTAGCACGCAACGCTGCCCGTGTGGTATTTCCAAATACTTCATATACCTGATCTGAATTACCAAACTGAATTCCTCCTGAAGTACCTCCGGTTGTTGTCCGCCTGAATCTTGCTACTGCGAGGTCACTACCAAGTACATCAAGCTCGTATCCCGGGTTTGTCGTTCCAATCCCCACATTACCTGTTCTTCCAACATCACTCGTTGTATTGGCATCGCCATCCCATGTGGGGTCGACTTCATCGAAATTCGTTAAATATCCT
>CAZGPW010000133.1:0-7191 GCA_964527535.1 uncultured Bacteroidales bacterium | reverse complement strand
TTGATGTCAATTTTTGCATCGTTGGTAAATTTGTTTGTTGCGATACCATCAATTTGCCTTGGCCGCGGAGAAATATATTCCAACACCAGGCTTTCTCCGTAAATCATTTCGGTAGCCCAAACATCGCCATCCCTGTTATTCTGATCGGTAAAAGCACCGATAGTTTGTATCTTATCGGGACTGTAAATGAAAAGTTGTGATCCCTTTGGCAAGTCAAAAGATTCATAAACAAGTGACAGTGCCTGAGCGTTTTTTGATGTAATCTGCAAGCGCCATAACCTTCTGCCATCATTAAGTACATCCCACGAACCGGCATTATCCATAGTGATATTAACGTCAATAAATTCACCTACTTTTGGGGGAAGGCCATTGGTGTCTTCTGTTTTTGCTTCCTCAAGCAGTGTGTTAACATCGGGGTTTCGCAATTGAATGTGATCAATTTCAGTTCCCTGATTTTTGTGTTCGTATGTCCAGGGTTTGCCACCATACGAAATTTGAGCCATGCTTTCTGAATTAGACAAGAAAAGCAAGGCAACAACAGTTAAAATAGTAATTAGAATTCTCATAGCTACAATATTTTATGATTCAAAGGTAAGCAAAAAAATAAAATAAATTTGATAATGTTTACATTTGTTTCAATGCATATTTATACGGAAAAACATGTTTGTCGATATCAGGTTTTGTTGAAAACAGCCCATAGATAGCAGAACCCGTCCCGGTCATTTGTGCGTACTCTGCACCCATGTCATATAGTTGATCTTTAATGTCTTTCAGATGCGGATACAGCTTGAAAACGACAGGTTCGAATTGATTGCCGATGTGATTTTTCCACGATGAAAGCGGTATAGTATGCAAATGCCTGAGGTCATACTCTGCAGGTAGTACATTTGTTTTGTTGAAAACCGTTCCGGTATCAATGTGAATATCCGGAAATACGATCAATGCAAATTTCCCTTTCAGGTTAAGTGGAGTGTTTTCCATGATTTCGCCTCTGCCAGTGGCAAAAACGGAGGTATTGCGGATGAAAAACGGGCAATCGCTTCCCAACTCAAGTGCCAGACTCAACAGCTCATCGGTGTGTAAACCAAGATGAAATTGCTTATTCAAATTTTGCAAACAGAAAGCAGCATCTGATGATCCGCCGCCCAGACCGCTGCCGGCTGGAATGTGTTTATGCAGGTTGATCTTAACGGGTGGGATTTGATGCTTATGGTTCATCAGTTTCCATGCCTTTAATACAAGATTATCCCCGGCAGAACCCGGAATTTTTATTCCTGATAACCGGATTTCAGTTTGCTCTTTTGCAGGAACGATTTCCAGGATATCACACAACGGCACAGGGTAGAAAATGGATTCAATAGTATGATAACCATTGGCCTGTTTACCTGTAATGTAAAGCCCTATGTTTATTTTTGCATTCGGAAAATCAAGCATGATAAAAAAATTAATTAAGAACCAAACCAAAAAGGCTTAGCGGCAAAATTAGGGATTTATTTTCATATGTTTATATTTTGAACCATCAAGAAATTAAGGGGATTAAGGCATTTTATTAAGGTTTTTCTTAATGCCCTTAATCCCTTAACTACCTTAATGTTTCACCCCAGGACTTAATGACTATACAATTCACCATTATTTTACACCATTATTTTGAACCATCAAAAAATTAAGGGGATTAAGCATTTTATTAAGTTTTTTCTTAATGCCCTTAATTCCTTAACTACCTTAATGTTTCACCTCAGGTTAATTGACTATAATTAAAAATGTTTTAAACTCAGTGCTATAATATTCATCCCTATTTTGTCAATTGTATTTTTGCATAATGCGCATTGCCATCAACGTCAGTGAGTGTTAAAAGATAAATACCTGTCGCGTACTGTGACAAATTAAGGCGTGTATTACTTTCAACCATTCCTTGTTTTATCAGCTTCCTGCCAGTATTGTCAGTAACTTCAATTTGTTTTAGCTGATCAGATTCCACATAAACAACCCCGTTGCTGGGATTGGGATAAATGCTGAAAAACTGATTTGTGTTGCTCTCTATCCCTGAAACGCCATTGCCAAGCACATTTACATAAGCAGTGGCATTTGAGGATGTGTTGCTGATGTTATCGTTGTAAGCAGATTCGTTATCCGGTAAAAATTTCACATAAATTGTATCAACTATACTTTCTGTTTCAAAAGGAATGTTTAGTGATGAGCTAAACCCCGAATCATCATTGAATGAAATATCAAAATTTGCCGGGCTGGTAATGAATACAGTGTCTGTCAGGTTTTCTCCTGTAAGTATATATGACATCACTGCAGTCTCACCTGCTATGAGATCTCCAAAATCCAGTGCATCGGGATCAACAGAAAGCATGGGTACATCCAGGCAGAACTGAATGCTGGCATCATTACCAAAATCATCTTCTATGGTGCCATATACATCAGAAGTTTCAAGGTTGGTAATGGTAGCATAGCCCGGATCTGACCAAAAGCCACCTCCCAAACCATCGCCATAGCTGTCATAAATTGTAAAAGTGTAACATCCGCTGCCGAGGCACCAATCGTAATAATGATGTGTTTCTTCTGTCAGGGGGCCGTTGCTGTACAACACATTCCCGGTGGAATCCACTGTGAGCTCCCATGATGTTTCATCAGGGTATGCATCTGTAAGCAAATCAAGCTGAATGGGTTGCCCCAGTGTAATCCGGATTTCCATATCCATTGAATTGTCGCTTGCATCCATATCAGTGCCGCCGTTGGGGCCTTCTATGTATGCTGTCATCATGTCAATGCCTTCCGGGAAAATGGCCTGGGGAAATTCTATCTGTGTTGTTTCATTTTCCAGGAGACTACCAGTCCATACAAATTCATCTGAGACAGCTCCATATTCATACCCAACAGTTAAGCTTGTCAGTGGGTTAACATCGTTATTCCTGATGGTGATAGCCGGATTGAAAACGGTTTGATTGCAATTGGTTTCTTCCGGGGAATCAATGCTCAATAAGGATACATCACCGCCATAAACACGGAATGACTTTTGAAGGGTATCGTTAGCCGGGTATTCATCTGTTTCGCCGTTGGGTTCTACCGCCCATGCCTTAAAATTGTATTCTCCTTCTTCCAGGGTGATTTCGGGAAATGTAACAATATCCGAATCGAAGGTGCTGAGCGATCCCGTCCAGTCAGTATGAACCGGGGTTTCCCCATCAATCTGGTAATTAATGGATGCAGAGGTCAGTTCCAGTTGTCCAAGGTTACGGATTTCAACTTCAGGCTGAAACGTGGCATCGTCAACAAAAATAAGTGATGAGGGCGTATTGATAGCAGACAATTGCACATCATAATCGTTATCGTTGGGAATGATTTCAAGGGTACCTATGTATGGTTGCCGGTTTTGTTTTGTCACTACAACATCAGCAGTGATGACTTCATTAATCGGATCAAATTCCAGAACAACTTCACCACTGGCATCTGCAAGTTTGGCATCAAGCAGTTCCCCGTTCTTGCTGATGGCCGCATAAGCACTTTCTTCCGTGGTGATGGTAAGTGAGCTTGTCCCCATAGGCTGAGGATCCAGATAATCAATTGTTAACTCGTCAGGAACACCCATGTATGGCATGAGAGACGGGTCTCCCATCACATGATAAATTTCCCAGTAATATTCTTTGTTTGATGAGGAGCTGCTTTCAACGGCGAGATTGCCCACGTAATTCATTTGGGCTGTTGTGACATAAGGGTCTTCACCGTTTTCATGGAAAATAGCATCGTAGGCGCCTGTTTCTGTATCTCCGAATGTAGGGTTTTCTACCGGATCAGAGATCAGGCCTACGCTCCAATAATAATCCTCATCCCATAAGGTGGAATTTGAACCACCGAGGTGGGCTACAGCGCCTTTATTTTCTGCCCTTAATAAAGCTTCGCCGTATGTTTCAGGATCATCAAATTTATTTGACAGGCAGCAGTTGCCTACACTCACATAGTACATGTCCTGATTGCTTAACCCGGGAATGTCGCTGGTAGTGAAAGACGGGTCTGCCCATCCATCGGAACTGCAGTGCGCTGTATAATTAACATAACCTGCCCCTGCAGCAACATCAGCAATGATATTGGATGCATTGTCTCCGGACCCGGGATAAAGGTAAGTATGAGAAGTTATGCCATGTGATGCATTAAAATAATAATCAGTGCCGTAATTAATTTGTCCGTTGCCATGGGAATTACCGAAAGAATCATCCATTCCGGCAACCATGACAGATTCTCCCAGGTATGATGGATCGGGCATGGTGTATTGTTCAAACTGTAAAGTTTTGTCAATCTGTGGGGTAAGTTCAGCCACAGAGGTTGCTGAAAAACGGCCAAAATATACTTCCGGGATGTAATCACCGCCCCCGTCGTATTCGCAATAAGGCATGTCAGAAACATGAGATCCTGCGTTTCCATCAAAAGTTGGTATTTGTGCCACATCACCAACGAACAAGACATAACTTGGGGCCGGATCTTCGGGTGTCCCGGCATTGTATAAGCCTTCGAGGTATGATTTTATGCTTGTGGTTGTTGTCCCTACATCAGGGTTGTCGGTATAGGCTTCGATGACATGAAAGCCCTTCTTTGTTTTCCATTCAATGAATGGTTCCAGTGCCGTCTCAAAAGAGGGATCTGCGACAATAACGTATTTGATGGGATAAGATGACAAAGCATCTTTCGTTTGTGGGGATTCATAGTTCCACAGTTTGTTGTAAACGGATTCGAAAGCAGGAGAGTAATGTTGTTTTTTGTTGGCTTTGGCAGAAATGGCATCCCCGTTTTCAAAATGAATTTTTACGTGTAAATTGTTTTTAATGGTAATGGTGTTATCACCGGTGTTGTATTCAAAAGGGCGAATAACCACACGAGCCATCTGCACGCCACGGAGTTTTCCAGATTTTTCGACGCTAACGGTTTGGGGGGAATACATGGCCCCTGAATTGTAAAAATCTTTATTGTACACAAATTCAACATCGTCCGGGTCCTGACTTTTGCTGATTGATGGTTGTGCAGGCATTAGCGGAAGATTATGACCTTCTTCATTCAGGTAAATGGTTTCTTCATCATAAGAAACAACTTCAATCCGGGCTTTGGCGCCATAAGGAATTTCTATCAATCTGCTTATTTCAGGGAGTTCAGGCATGCCATAATCATCAGATTTATGATAGCCTGGAATGCGCAGTTTTGTAAAATTACCGGCTTTTGTCTTGATATTCAGACCATAAAAATCTCCCACCGAGTTTGAAAATTCAATGAAATCCAAACGACTATTCATCAGTTGGAGCTCCGTTTTTTCATGTTTTGTTTGAATGGGAGAAATAGCATTGAGCGTATATACGACAAACAATGCAAGGCTTAGCATAAAAATTTTTTTCATAACATTATTATTTGACAATGTTTTATCAATGCAAAGATAACACAGATTGAAAAAAGGCTGCATATGAATTAATATTTAAGTAAAAAAACCAACATTTAATTAAGAAAAGTGTTCATTCATTGTCCGGGAATACTTCCGTTAATCGGAAATATCTTCCAGCATTTTTTCAATGTCAGATTCCGTACTGCGCAGTTTTACTTTACAAAATTTAATTAATTCCAGCGCTCGCTTCGTTGCTTTAGACAATTCGTCCATGTCCATTTTTCCATCTTCAATTTGTTCTATGATGGATTCAATTTGCTGAACGGCTTTTGTGTATGAAAGATCTTTTTTTTCCATACCTCAAAAATATGAAAAATCAGGATGTAAAAAAATAGTTTGCTTCACACCGGAGGAGTTAAGATCAAATATTATTTCAGCAGACCCTATTTAACTTACTCTCATATAACCCTTTATCAATTCACAGGTGATTTTGGGAAACCTGGTTTATTCTGGTGGAGCAATGGATTAAATCCAAAACTTGTCCGGCGTAATGAAATGAAGACGTGACCTGTACCAACTGATGACGGTAACTCAAAATAAGGTGTTAGGGGTTACTTTTTAACCAAATAAAGTATCATGAGTAATATTTGAGTACCCGTTTTTTGAGATCGCGCTATGATTTTGAGTAATTTTATATTGCTTGGTGTTTGATTGGCGAAATGCCGGAATTTTAATCGAAGATAAAACATATTATATACTATTATTATAACGTAACATCTAAATAAATGTATAGATATAAACGTGAAATTACATTTGGATGTGTTGTGAATTTTAAATTAATGCGTTTGATAACAATGAAAAAGAAAGATACTGATGCGATATTTGCTTAGTTTAACTCTGGGAGTTTTTATGGTGATGGGCAGCCTGGCTCAAACCACCGTTACCATTGAAGGCGGGGCAGATGATGTGGTAGATAGTGATTTTTATCTTCCTGCCAACGGTAATTATGAATACAATTGGTCTGCAATTATTTATTTGCAATCTGATATAGGCATTGCCGGAGATATTTCCGAAATATCCTTTTACATTAGTTTATACGCTGATGGTGGATCTTCTTACTCAATGGATAACCAGAAGATTTATATGGCCCACACAGCCAGCGATGAATTTTCCAATACAGATAAACCGGATCCATCATCCATGACAAAAGTGTATGACGGCAACATTACATGGAGTGGAACCGGATGGTATAGCATAACGCTTGATACAGAATTCTATTACGACAATTCCGACAATCTGATGATCTATTATGAAAACCATAATGGTGACTTTACCTGGGATTACCCTGAGTTTCGATATACGCTTTTACAGCCTTTTTATGCAAAGGAAGACCATGCTGATGGTAGTTTACCCACGGGCTCAGGAACTGAAATGAATCGCCCTGATATAAAGCTGGTTATCACAGAATCAACGCTTCCTGTTGAGCTATTGGATTTTAATGCAAATTTTGTTGATTCAGATGCCACCATAACATGGACGACCGCAACAGAAGTGAACAATGATTATTTCATTGTTGAAAGGTCGAATGATATGGTCAATTTTACAGAAATTGCCCGAATTGAGGGACAGGGATTCAGCCACATCGCCACCGATTATACGTATGTTGAAGAGGATGTGCCGGATAAAAAGAATTATTATTATCGTTTATCTCAGGTTGATTTTAATCGGATTTTACTTACACAACCTCCTGGCTATCAACCATAAGCTTCATATTTTTTAACAAATGTAGCAACTAATCCATAATTTTTATCAACAATTAAGTG
>CAZGPW010000132.1:0-23170 GCA_964527535.1 uncultured Bacteroidales bacterium | reverse complement strand
TTTCTCTATACTCTTTCAGCAAAACTTTCAATTTGTGAACAAAATCTGCCATTGACTCTGCACTTTGTGCTTCCCCATAGTGTAATGCAGGAGAAGTGCAGGAACGCACAATTTGTCCGGAAATATATCGTCCGGCAGGAGTGGTGTGCAAATTTTCAGAAACCTTCATAATAAGAATGGCAAAAATAATCAGCCTTTCTTCCAAATCAAACTTTCTTTTGTTCTGATTTTGGCTGTTAACTTCATCATTCGACATTCCTTGTTCAGTATTCATTATTCCCTTTTTGGTTCTGGCTATGCCAGGTTAGGTAATACATCGAGTATCCATTTTTTATTTTTAACCTCAAAATGTTTTTAAAAAGAACTGTCATAGAGGTTTTTATTAGGGCATATTCATTGCCTCATATTTTGGACAGGTATTTGCAGATTAAATGCAGCAAGCCATTCAGTGTTTACACAGAGGTGCACATTATCAGAATGATGCAGTGTTAATTTTCTCTCAGCACATAATCATCGTATTCCAGTTCAAAGCGGAGCTTGTGTTTTGATTCCTCACTGGCCAGAGACAGGAATATTTCTTTTAACTCGTTGTTTGGAGCCCTTTCAGCCAAATTATGATATAATTTATACGCATTTTTTTCCCGTTTCATGGCAAGGATAAGGGCGTCTTTGTAATCCATGTTTGGAGTTGGTTCAGCATCAGTCAAATAATTGGCAATTTTAAGGTCGGCAACGCTTTCATTTTTCCAGTCATGGATGCCTTCGTTCTTAATTTTTGTCAAACGGGCTTTATGGCCTATTTCTTCGAGGGCAAAAGACTTGAAAATCTTCTGCATGTCTTTTGTTTGTGCAGTTTTTGCAAGGCTAGTGTAAAAATCTACAGCTTCCTGTTCCTGCTCAATGGCAAAATCCAGAATTTCCCGTATTGAATTAAGTTTACTCATAGTTAATAGTTTATGGTTCGAGATTAGGTTAGGTTCATAGTGTATTTATCATTCAAAAGCATCATCAAATTCGTTG
This sequence comes from uncultured Bacteroidales bacterium, assembly GCA_964527535.1. Classification (GTDB taxonomy): domain Bacteria; phylum Bacteroidota; class Bacteroidia; order Bacteroidales; family ML635J-15; genus JAQIBY01. The sequence goes on along the minus strand of CAZGPW010000132.1, from coordinate 22,150 downwards.
TCAAACCGCAGCATAACATTATCAGCCCCATGTAAAAATTCAGGCAAAGCTCCTTGTCCTGATGTGTAAACGATCCTGTGGGCATGGTCATTTGGTTTTAAATTTGATAGCATTTTTTCACTTATATTATCATTGTTTTCAGGGATTTGCTGATCATAAGCGGCTGCTATCCGGGCAAGCTGACTAGTATTTGACAGTGCGGGTTTCAGTTTTAATCCGGCAGGGAATGTCTGTATCATTTTTTGTGTGTTGGTAAAGCTGCCACCGGTTTCAAAAGGCAATGAAGACGGAAGCACCACATCGGCTATTTCAGCAGTTTTTGTCATAAAATAATCCTGCACAAGGAGAAAATCTGATGATTTCAGGGAGTCTGTGACAGAAGACTTATCCAGTGCTGTACCTGCAGGATCTTCACCAAAAACAAATATTTGCTTCAGTTTTTTGTCGTAAAAGGCATTGTGCAATTTTTTGGCGTCTCCATTGGCAAATGCAAAATCAATGATTCCCTGTGTGTTGTTTTTCTCTTTGACAGAGATAAGCCCTGAAGCTGTTTTCCCGAGTTTCCCGGTAATCAGGCATAAATTTCTGGCTTCAGCCACGGCGTGATTATCCAGGTAACGTTCAGAAATAACAAGCAAAGCATGTTGTGTCAGGTTAAACTCCTGAAGCAATGTTTTGATATCGTCTTCACTGATGCCGGCATTGTCAATGAGATCCTTAAAGTTGTCTTTTAAGGTGGATGCTTTGTACTCATCAAATCCTTCACAATGATCGTTGATAAACATTTGATTTTGCTCCTCATTTTTGATGAGTATATGATTCATTGCTTTGAGCAGACTGTAATAAGATTCAATGTGGATGACACGATCGCATTTATTCTCAAGTTTTGTGTTTTGCCTGTCAGTGATCAGGATAATTTCTGCGTTGCTTTTTGTCCGGGCCTGGTTGATCATAAAACCAAGGGTAGCATCGTCCATGTTGATCCAGGGGTGCATAAGAAAGATTTTTTCTGCCTCTTCAATCTGATCGAACGGGACATTGAGTTCTGAAGCGTTGATGTTTCCTTCATCCAAATGCATGAGGTGGAAAGACCCTGTGAAATCTGCCTTAATGGCTTTATCAGCAAGTTCTCTTAATGACCATATTTCTTCGTTGGTAAGCCTTCCACCGGCAAATACCGCTGAGGTTTTGTCTGTATCCATGGTTTCTTTGATGAATTTAAAAGCGTCATCAAAAGAGCATTCGGTCAATTTTCCGTTTTTCCGGATCATGGGTTTTGTGATGCGATTTTCATCGTTGATAAAGTTGTAGGCAAATTTTGCATAGCGGTCAATGTTACCAAGTTTATTGATCATGCCTTCGCGACCGTTGACACGGAAAACAAACCCATTTTTGTGTTCTATTGTAATGCTTTCGCCAATGGCACCATAAGGGCTGATGCTTTGTATTTTATCTGTTTTAACAGGGCCGGGTTTGAATTTAAAGTTTTCGGTTATAGCGCCTGTTGGGCAAGTAGAAATACACAGTCCACAGGATTCACAGGATGTGTCTTTAAGGGATTCGCCCATGCTTGGAGCCACAAAAGTTTCGAAACCACGTTCAACAAGCCCAAGAGCGTTGGCTCCAACCACATCTTTGCAGATCCGCACGCATTTTGAGCACAGGATGCATTTGTTGTTGTCAATTTCTACGTATGGATGTGAGAAATCGACTGGTTTTTCATGAAATTCTCCATCGTATTTTGTTTGTTCAGCATGATAGTCTGTAGAAAATTTCTGCAGGTCGCAGGAGAAAAACTCGGAGCATCCGCACTCGAGGCACCGTTGAGTTTCATGTACAGCCACATCTTCACTTTGATATCCCTGTTCAACTTCTTTGAAATTCAAGCGATTCCCGGTATCGAGCACCGGCATTTCTTCGCGCATTTGTTTTTTATACCTTCCAATGTAATCATCCTGAGTTTGTTCTTTGAAGTTGTCTTTTCTGCTGACAAACGGTTTTTTGATTGGTTCGGGTTTTTGCCCGTTGAGGTACATTTCAACGGAATGCGATGCTGTTTTTGCCTGGGCAATGGCTTCAATGACAGTTGCCGGGCCTGTGACACCGTCACCTGCGGCAAAGATATTTTCAACGCCGGTTTGAAGTGTGTTTTCGTCAGCATCAATATCACCCCACCTGTTGACTTCGAGTTTTCCTTTGGAGGTATTTTTGTTGACATCATCCAGGAAGGTAACTTCAGTTTTCTGTCCTATAGCGGCGAGGATGTAATCGCAGTCAAGTTCAAATTCAGAACCTTCAATGGGAATTGGTCTTCTACGTCCGGAAGCATCGGGTTCCCCGAGTTCCATTTTTACGAGGGTCATGGATTTTACTTTCCCGTTTTTATCTTTATTGACTTTAACGGGATTGGTCAAAATCATGTATTCTACGCCTTCGGCCTTGGATTCATGAATTTCGATGGGGTTGGCGGGCATTTCCTGTTCAGAGCGTCTGTACACAATAATGCTTTTGTCTGCACCACAACGCACGGCCGTACGGCAACAATCCATAGCGGTATTACCACCACCAACTGTGACGACGGTTTTACCTGAGAAATCGTACTTCTGTCCTGTCATTTCCATATTCCTGAGGAAATCAATGCCGCTGAATACACCGTCGGCATCTTCACCTTCAGCCCTGATGAGGGTTCCTTTTTGTGAGCCGATGGTAAGGATGGTAGCGTCGTAGTTTTTCCCGATTTCTTTGTAAGATAAGTTATCACCAAATTTTTTACCTGTGTATAAATTGGCTCCCAGTTCAGTGATGGTTTCAACTTCTTTGTCAATGAGATCATTGGGTAACCTGTATTCAGGGATTCCGTATCTTAACCATCCGCCGGGATGATCATTGGCTTCATAGATATCGCATTGAAAACCTTTTTGTTGAAGCCAGTATGCCGCTGAAAGGCCACCGGGGCCGGCTCCAATGATGGCCACTTTTTTGCCGTTTGAAGGAGCTACCTCAGGCTTGTAATGTTCGCCATGCAACAAATCCTGGTCGGCGGCAAAGCGTTTGAGGTAATCAATACCAACGGCGGTGCCTTCATCGAGTAAATTACGGCGACAGGCAGCTTCGCATGGCCTCACACAGACTCTTCCACAAACAGCAGGTAACGGATTTGTTTCTTTTATAAGGGCAATGGCTTCGCTGTATTGTTTCTTTTCAATAAGGGATATGTATCCTTGTACATCCACGCCAGCAGGGCATGTTTCTTTACATGGCCCGACACAGTCGGCATAATGATCGCTTAATAACAGATCAAGGGCTGTTTTTCTGGCTTTTCTAACCGTTTCGTTATCCGTGTTGATGACCATTCCCTCGGCAACATCAGTAGAACATGAAGGCTGAGTGCCTCTTCCTTCAATTTCTACAACGCACACAAAACATGAAGAATAAGGTTTCAGGCGTTTGTCATAACACAAGGTAGGTATATGAATACCGAGGCGCGTTGCCAATTGTAAAATGGTTTCCCCTTTGATTCCCTGAACGGTTTTCCCGTTTAAAATAATATTGACTTTATTATCCATGATCTTGAATTTTCCTTTTGTTTACAGTAATTTAATTGCATCGAAATTACACTTGGAGTAACAGACACCACATTTGATACAGGTCTCCTGATCAATGAAATGTACTTCTTTGCGTTCTCCTGAAATGGCATCCACAGGACAGTTTTTAGCGCAAACTGTACAGCCGGTGCAATTTTCCGGATCCACTTCATAGGTTATAAGGGACGTACACACTTTAGCCGGACATTTTTTGTCACGGATGTGCGCTTCGTATTCATCGCGGAAATATTTAATTGTAGTGAGTACAGGATTAGGTGCTGTTTGCCCAAGGCCGCACAAGCTGTTTGCTTTCACCTGATGGGCAAGTTCTTCGAGTTTTTCAATGTCACCTTCTTCCCCATTTCCTTCGGTAATTTTCGTGAGGATTTCACGCATTCTTTTTGTTCCTATGCGGCAGAAAGTACATTTACCACAAGATTCTTTTTCAGTAAAATCGAGGAAAAAACGAGCGATATCAACCATGCAGGTTGTTTCATCCATAACGACCATCCCCCCTGATCCCATGATGGCGCCGGTTGCCTGCACGGAGTCGTAATCCACAATGGTTTCCCCCATGTAAGCGGGGATACATCCGCCTGAAGGGCCTCCAAGCTGAACGGCTTTAAATTCTTTATCGTCCTGTATGCCTCCTCCGAGTTTAAATATGACATCATGAATTGTCATGCCCATGGGTACTTCAACAAGCCCCCCGTGTTTTATTTTACCGGTAAGGGCAAACACTTTTGTTCCTTTGGACTTTTCGGTGCCGTATTTAGCGTATTCTTCAGCGCCTTTGTCAATAATCCAGGGTACATTTGCCCACGTTTCCACGTTGTTGATGTTGGTTGGTTTTCCCCACAGGCCGGAATTAGCCGGGAAGGGCGGTCTTTTTCTGGGCATGCCCCTTTCTCCTTCGACAGAAGCCATGAGTGCTGTTTCTTCACCACAAACAAAAGCCCCTGCACCTTCTTTCACATAAATGTCAAAATCAAAACCATCAATACCACAGGCATTTTTACCGAGGTAAGCTTTTTCCCTGGCTTGCTGGATGGCTATGTTCAGCCGTTTTATGGCCAGAGGGTATTCGGCACGGCAATAAATAACGCCCTTGTTGGCACCGATGGCATAAGCACCAATGGTCATGCCTTCAAGCACAGTATGGGGATCGCCTTCGAGCAAAGATCTGTCCATAAAAGCTCCGGGATCACCTTCGTCGGCATTACAGATGATGTATTTTTCTTTTCCGGGTGCCCCTTTTGCAAACATCCATTTTTTTCCTGTTGGAAATCCACCGCCACCTCTTCCTCTGAGGCCTGAATCAAGTACCGTTTTAATGATTTTATCCTGATCGTATTTTTCGGTGGCAATTTTTTGCATTGCAGCATAAGCACCTCGTTTTTCGGCTTCTTCAATGGATTCGGGATCCATGAACCCGCAATTTCTCAATGCAATTTTCACTTGGTCTTCGAAAAAATCATCATCTATTGATTCAAACAAATCGCTGTGCACCACGTAGTCTTTCAGTGGTTCATGATTGGCAACGTGTTTTTCGACAATTTCAATGGCTCTGTCTTCGTCAATATGCCCGTACAGATAATGGCCGTCATCATCAATGATCTCAACAAGAGGTTCATTATAACACATCCCCACACAGGATGTTTTTTTCAATTCAAAATCCAGGTTAAGGGATTTCTTCAGGTCGTCTATTTTTTGATAAGTTTTGTTGGCACCGGCGGCAATTCCGCAAGATCCCAACCCAACTATGACTTTAGTTTTGCCCATGATATGCAGTTTTAATTCATTGACTTTTTAGTTGTTTTCCTGTAATTTCATGTTTCGAATGATCTTGGTGGCAGATTTGCTGGTTAGTTTACCATAGGTTTCTCCATTGATCATCATAACCGGGGCGAGTGAGCAGCATCCCAGACAGGCCACAGATTCGAGGGTAAACAATTTGTCTTCCGTGGTTTCTCCGTCTTTAACTTTCAGGCTGTCCTGGAGGGCTTCTGTGATGGCTTTGGCACCCTGAACGTGGCATGCAGTTCCGTGACACACTTTAATGATATATTTTCCGACCGGGTTAAGCCTGAACTGGGTATAAAAGGTTGCCACTCCGAACATGTCTGAAGTTCTCAGGTTTGTTCTTTCTGCGACGTAAGAGAAAGCTTGTTTGGGAATAAACCCATACACATCCTGAATTTTTTGCAGCAGTGGGATAAGAATTCCGGATTTACCTTTCAATTCATCGATGATGGGATCAATTTTACTGAGGTCCACATCTTCAAGAATAAATTGTTCTTTCGGTTGTTCAATACGTTGTACGCGCATGATAATGTTTTTAAAAATTAATGCGGATAAAGATATAAAAGAAAAAGAAAGGGTCTGATATTTCAGACCCTTTTTAGAAGAAAAAGTTATACAAGTCCCTGAGCGATCATTGCATCAGCCACTTTTACGAAACCACCAATGTTAGCGCCTTTTACATAGTTGATGAAATCGCCGTCTTTTCCATGTTTTACGCATGTGTCATGAATGTTGATCATAATGTCATGGAGTTTGCTGTCCACTTCTTCGCGTGTCCAGCTCAGGCGCATGGAGTTTTGTGTCATTTCAAGTCCTGAAACGGCAACACCACCGGCGTTTGCAGCTTTGCCAGGTCCGTAAAGGATTTTGTTTTCGAGCCATACTTTTACAGCTTCCGGCGTACTGGGCATATTAGCACCTTCGGAAACAGCCATAACGCCATTTTTCACAAGCGTTTTTGCTGCTTCTTCATCGATTTCATTTTCTGTAGCACAAGGTAATGCAACATCGGCTTCGATTTTCCATGGCCGTTCGCCTTCGAAATATTCTACGCCGAATTTTTTGGCGTATTCTTTAATTCGTCCGCGTTTTACATTTTTCAGGTGCATTATATACTCCAGTTTTTCTTTATCAATGCCATCGGGATCATAAATAAAGCCTGATGAATCACTAAGGGTAAGCACTTTGGCTCCAAACTCGGTAGCTTTCTGGGTTGCGAATTGTGCAACGTTACCGGATCCTGAAACAACTACTTTTTTGCCTTTAAGGGTTTCATTTTTTGTTTTCAGCATTTCTTTGGCGAAATAAACAGCGCCGTATCCTGTAGCTTCAGGGCGAATAAGTGATCCTCCCCATTCGCGGCCTTTCCCGGTAAATACACCGGTAAACTCGTTTCTCAGGCGTTTGTATTGTCCAAACAAGAAGCCGATTTCACGACCGCCAACGCCAATATCTCCGGCAGGGATATCTGTGTTTGGTCCTACATGACGGAAGAGTTCATTCATGAAACTTTGCGTAAACCGCATGACTTCGGCATCGGATTTTCCTTTGGGGTCAAAATCAGAGCCTCCTTTACCGCCACCCAGGGGGAGCGTTGTCAGGGAATTTTTAAATACCTGTTCAAAAGCCAGGAATTTTAAAATGCCAAGGTTTACTGTGGGGTGAAATCTCAAGCCACCTTTATAAGGGCCGATAGCGGAGTTCATTTCAATACGGAATCCACGGTTCACGTGCGTTCCTCCTTTGTCATCCATCCAGGGGATACGGAACATGATCACACGCTCAGGCTCAATCATACGTTCGAGCACTTTTGCTTCTTTGTACTTGGGGTTTTCTTCCACGTAAGGGATCAGGGTTTCAACCACTTCTTCCACTGCCTGATGGAATTCTTTTTCTGATGGATTTTTGGCAACGACCATTGCCATGAAATCATCTAACAACTGTTGATAATTTGCCATAATATAAATTTTAAGTTAGGTTAAAAATTTAGGTTACAAGATTCATTACAAGGATACAACATTTTGAAATAATTACCAAGCTAAGGGTATAAGCTTATGAAACTTACAGGGATATAATTAATTGTATATGATTGAATAATAGATGTTAACAAATGATTTATGTCATGTAGCATTTTATTTAAAGAAATAATATAAAAATAAGTGTATCAGGAAATAAACAAAAAACGGATGGCACTAATGTTATGAAACACATGTTGTGAAAATACTGCTCATGAAGGCGGTAAGGTAATAACTGACAATACAGAATAAATATAAGAATCAACAAAAAGAAGTCCCCTTAATGTTTAATTTTTCCGGGGTTATTTTTGATAAAGTTTTTCCATGAAGTTGTATTTCCTGTGCCAAGGGGGCTTTGCAGTTGATAATGATGACACAATGCAGCTCCCAGGGCATCCGTGGCATCCAGGTTTTTGGGTTGATTTTCGTACCCCAGCAGTCGTTGTAACATAGCTGCAACCTGTTCTTTTTGAGCGTTACCGTTGCCGGTTATTGACATTTTAATTTTTTTCGGGGCGTATTCAAAAATGGGCATGGAACGCGAAAGGGCTGCCGAAATAGCTGCTCCCTGTGCCCGTCCCAGTTTCAGCATAGATTGCACGTTTTTACCGTAAAAGGGAGCTTCAATGGCAAGCTGGTCAGGATGGTACTGGTCAATGAGGCTTTGTGTCCGTTCAAAAATATGCTTTATTTTCAGGTAATGATCGCTGTAACCCCTGAGATCAACAACGCCAAGGCTCACTAATTTGACATTTTTACCACGGCATTCAATAACCGCATATCCCATTATACTAGTACCGGGATCAATGCCGAGAATGATATGTTCATTTTGTTTTTGTGTCATATTTTAATCTTGCTGATACGCCGCTGCAGCAGGATTCCGCCAACAATTAAGGTGAGGCCGGCAACGGTATATACGGTGATGTGTTCTTTGAGCACTAAATTAATGAAAAATAAAGAAATAAAAGGCGACAGGAATGCCAGATTACTGATAATGTGTGTTTTTTCTGCATATTGCATGGCAGTCATCCAGAAGAAAAAAGTAATTCCCATTTCAAACACACCAATCCAGATGGATGGCAGCCATGCTTTGGCGGATACGGGTATGTTTTGACCGGATATTGCAAAGATGATACACAGGATAATAAAGCTGATGGAAAAGTTCAAAAAAAGCTGCAGTGATTTATCCAGCCGGCTTTTAAATTGTAATAACCAATACGCTGCCCATGCTATTGAGCTTGTTAAGGCCAGGATAATGCCCGTCAGGTCTGTATCGAGGCCTGTTGTTTCTTTGTTTTGCAATGAAATAATCACTACCCCGGCAAAACTGACAAGAAGCGCCAGAAAAGCTCGCCATGGTAATTTTTGTTTAAGAAAAGGAATGGCAAGCAGACTAAGCATTATTGGCCACGTATAATTGAGGGGTTGAGCAATTTGTGCCGGGAGCCTGTCATAAGCCGTAAAAAGCACAAGGTAATAAATGACAGGGTTGATAATAGCAAAACACAGTGACCACAATAAATCGGTTCGTTTGAGTTTTTTTATTTCTTTGAGTTGATTTCTGAATGCCAGGATTATCAGCAAAACCACTGATGCCACGCCTGAAGCAATTGTAAGTACCTGGAGCACGGATATTTCATTGAGAGCCAGTTTGAAAGCCGGGGCTACCGTTGACCAGCACAACACTGACAAGAGCGCAAAAATGATGGCTTTAGCCTGGTTATTCATTCTCAGGAAGTGGTTTCTGATTAAAGAATTCTATTTTATCATCCGCAGTGTCTCCCTTCAATTCCCGTAATGTTTCCCGGGCTTCAGAGGTAAAAATACTTCCTTTATAATTCATCAGAAGCTGACTGTAGGATTCAATGGCGGCTTCTTTGTCATTGAGTTTTTTGTGTTGGATTCTGGCTTTGGCGATCAGGGCATTATCGGCAAGTATGCCATAGCCATATCCATTAACGACTTCGCTGTACAACTCAATCGCTTCATCATACAGCCCTTGTTTTTCTTTGATGCGTGCTTTTCTGAACAGCACATCATCAATCAATTCGTTTGAGGGAAATTGTTCAGCGATGCTGTCCAGAACCATCAAAGCCTGGGGGTAATTATGTTTGAATTCCAACAGGTCTGCGCGTGCAAATGCCGACATTGCCGGTTGAACCGAATCCGTGGTTGTGTTGTTTTTTATAAACAAGCTCATTTCCATGGCGTTGTTGGCAATAAGTTTACTTGTTGAGGCTTTTAACACATCAAATTGCGTTACAGCCCATTCAAACTGTCCTGTATAATAAGCCATTTTGGCTTTCTTATATTTTGCTTCTGCACCAATGGGATTTTCTTTATTGTTTTGTTCCACTTTGGCATAGATAAGGCTGGCTTCCCATGGATTATCATTGACCAGGTAGATGTCTCCACGGAGCAATTGCAGATTGTATTTTTCCTCATTATCGAGGTGTCCGTAATTCAATAAGGAGTCAATTTCCTGCAATGCTGATTCCGGTTTGTTCAGGTAATATGCCTGTATTTCAGCCAGCAATTCAGTAAGTGGATATTGCAATTTCCGTGGCGCTTCATTCCGGGTGGAAATAACCAGGGTTTCGAGTTCTTCTAAAGCGGTGGTATCAACCGTTATTTTCAGGGTAATGGATTTGTATTTTTCAGAAAGTTCTATAAGCCTTGCCGGAAAATAATAAGGAGAAGTGCGGCCTTTGTCATAAATATAATTGAAACATTCAAGGGCTGTTTCAATTTTGTTGTTGTCAGCTGCAATTTTTCCAAGCTCATACAATCGCCTGCCTTTTTCGTTATACCGTTTATCAAGGGCAATGGCCTGATTAATGGCGGCATCATATTTCCCTGTCTGAATGTATTGCCAGGATAGCATTTCACTGAAAACCGGTTTATCAGGGTGTTTCTGTACACGTTTTATCAACGCTTTTTCAAGGATGGGATTCAGGCTTTTGTCAATATCGTGGGCTGAAAGGTTTTGCAGGCGGGTTTGAATTCTGTCTTTATAACTTGGGCTTGATGCCAGCACATCCATGTATGCTTCGGTCATTTCTTCATATTTGCGCTGTATTGCGTAGAGGTTGGCGAGTTGATAATAGAAATTTTCACCCCTGATGTTTTTCTGCCCGGTCAGGTAGGTTTGTTCAGCAAGGTCATATTTTCGTTTTCGTATGAAATTATTAGCCAGGGTTACAACCGATTGCTTGGAGTTAGTATTGTTTGAAATAATACGTTCGTACGCTTTTTGTGCTTTATTTTCATCGCCCTGCATTTCCCATATATAAGCTTGTTCAATGAGTAAATCGGTATCGTTGCGATTGTTTTTTAGTTCCTTTTGAACAAATTTTTCCGCTGTTTCCAGGTCATCGGATTTTACCAGGCTTTGGATGTAGTAATTGCGATAATGTTGATTGTTTTGTTGCTGATATAGCTCATGAAACAAAGTTGCTGCTTTGTCAAATTCATTGTTTCGGTAATATTCAAAGGCCAACTGGCTTTTGTTTTGTGCGTCAAGGTTATTTCCTGTCAGGCATACCCAACAAAGACACAATGCAATGTATATGGTCTTGGCAGGAAATAATTTCATTCTTCAGCTGTATCTTTTTCTTTTATTAATGATTTAAGTTTATTGATTTCATCTTTTTTATCTTCATATACTGAAAGCTGTTGTCTTGTAAAATCAATAAGTTCATGAGCACGCTTGTGAAGAAACTGAGCGGCCGAATCTTCTTTTTGAAGGTATTTGTTCATCAGGCTGTCTTCAAGCAGATTGTTATCAATATCATGTTTCAGGTCTTTCAGTTGTTGTGAGGATGTATTAATTTTTTCGTTAAACTCTTCAAGGTGTCTGCCTTTATAATGCCCCAGTATTTTTTCAGCGTTGCTCGTTTGGTGGAGTGCTTGCCTGAGTTCAGGTTCTTCAGGAAATTCCTCAATTTCCGTAGCGGTAAAAAACGCATGCATTTGCGTCAGCGAATCGAGATAGGAATTTACAGAATCAAGAAAACTACTATTGAGGGTTTGTTTTATTTCTTTGTTTTGCTGAATCAACCCATCAATTTTATTCATGGCTTCTTTTTCCTTTTTGTTGTGGCATGCTGAAATTAACGTGCTGAGACCAATGATGATAGTGAATGCCAGTAAAGTTCGTGATTTCATAATCAAACAAGTTTCTATTTATTAATTGTTTTAAACGTTGTGTAACGATGTAATACTTGTGGGATAACGATTGATTCACCGTTAAAATTGTTTTCAATGATGGCGGCCATAATTCTGGGGAGGGCAAGTGCGCTTCCGTTGAGTGTATGGGCGGTGTGTGGTTTGTTGGTTTTCGTGTCGCGGTAACGGAGTTTCAGGCGGTTGGCCTGGTAATCTTCAAAATTAGATACAGAGCTGACTTCAAGCCATTTATCCTGACCTGCAGAATAAACTTCAAAATCAAACGTCAGGGCAGAAGTAAAGCCAAGGTCACCACCACACAGTCGCATAATCCTGTAGGGAAGTTTGAGTTTATCCAGCAATTCGCCAACATGCTTTTTCATGTCTTCAAGGGCGTCGTATGAACACTCAGGTTGTTCAATTCTGACAATTTCAACTTTATCGAATTGATGTAACCTGTTCAATCCGCGGACATCCGCTCCCCAGGATCCGGCCTCACGGCGAAAACAAGGGGTATAAGCCATGCGTTTTTCGGGCAGCTGCCCAGGTTTTAAAATCACATTTCTAAAGATGTTTGTGACGGGGACTTCAGCGGTGGGGATCAGAAAATAATTATCTTCTTTCAGCTGATACATTTGACCGTCCTTGTCCGGTAATTGACCTGTGCCAAAACCACTGTCCTCATTGACGAGCAGGGGGGGTAATATTTCCTGATAGCCGGCTTTTTCCCCTTCATCCAGGAAAAAGCTGATCAGGGCACGCTGCAGTTTTGCGGCCTTGCCTTTGTACACTGGAAAACCTGCCCCTGTAATTTTGGTGCCGAGGTCAAAATCGATGATATCCAATTCATTGATGATATCCCAATGAGGTTTTTTTACCTTAGGTGGTATGATGTCTCCGTGGCGGGATATTTCTTCATTGTCTGCTTCAGATTTACCCGGTTTAACTGTTTTGTGGGGGATGTTTGGAATATCGCTTAACAAAGCTGTTTGCTTGTGCTCCAGGTCCTTAATTTTATGGGTGTTTTCCTGGATCTGCTTTTTCAGGTCAGCGGTTTTTTCACGGGCTTTGTTGGCGTCTTCTTTGTTGCCGCTTTTAAACAACTCACCTATTGTTTTGGAAATTATCTTTTGTTCAGCCAGTAACTCATCGTTTTTGGCCTGTGTCTGTTTGCGTTGTTTGTCTGTTTCCAGCAACTCTTTAATGATGGTTCCGGCGTCGTAGTTTCTGACCTTTAACCGTTCAATTATTTCCTCTGTATTTTTTCTTATAATATTGATATTCAACATAAACAATTACTTTTACCGATGTTTTACACACAGCTTTTATAGCGTTAAAACAAATAACATTAATGACATTTTTTCAGGGCTTGAAATTACAAAAATAGAGTGAAACAACGCTTAAATCAGAGAAATTATTAATAAGGCCATAAAAAGCCTTAAGGGTTTTTCTTTGTATGTAAACGGGAATAAAACTAAATATGTAAAAACTTTCACAATTGCCATTTGGGTGTTATGTTTGCAGTGCTTATTTTATGTGTAAACGGATCAACATATTGTTTTTTTTTGTGCTGTGGGTTTTCCCTTTTTATGTTAATGCCCAGTGGGACGAGGGTATTTTCCTTGCAAAAAATAAGGCATACGATGCCGGCACTGCGTTGGTACGTGTTGATAACCTGAATCACTTTTACAACCTGGAATACTACACCCCCATGGCATATTCCTATACAATAGCAGGGTATCACATTACCCCGTCAATCATTTACCACATCGGCAATTCGGTTCGTGTTTCAGGTGGTGTATATTTTTATACTATGCTTGGCAGAGACAACATCAGGCACGTAAGGCCTGTATATGCGTTTGAATACCAGCCCGTAGATTTTTTTAAGGTAAGGTTTGGCACCTTGTCTTCGGGGTATCAAATGGCATTGCCGGAACAAATATATTCCTACAGGGAAACCTTGGAACAATACAATCAGGAAGGGCTACAAATGATATTTGACAACGATGCATTGCATGCAGATGTTTGGCTCGACTGGCGCTATTTGAGCCTTCCGCAGGACAATCAACCGGAACGGATTTTTGGAGGGTATAACATTGCTTTCGAGCATAATCTTTCTGACAAATCGTTTGCCGGCATATTTACACAAATGGCTGCCTGGCATCTTGGCGGACAAAACCTGGAAATCAACAGAAAGTTGCAGACCATTCTGAATTTCACAGGAGGGTTATTGTATTCCTATCAATGTTCGAATGGAATTTCTTTGGGATTACGGGAGTATTTCATGCATTTTGAAAATGTAATTCAACAGGATGTATTGCCTTATAATCGCGGTTACGGATTGGCATCAGAAGCCCAAATGTCCTGGAAATTTGCAGCTATAAAAACAGGATATTGGTATGCAGATCGTTTTTACGCTCCATTGGGAAATCATTTGTTCCTGAGCGTCTCCGAAAAATCAACCCACATAATGCAAACAAAAAGGCATGTACTATACGGCCACATTAAAGCTGAGAAAACATTCTATCCCGGCTTATCAATGGGAGTACGGGCAGGTATATACCATGGACTTGATTTGCAAACAACAGATTTTTATATTGGGTTTTTAATGCGGTTTACACAAGACTTTTTAATCGGTAAAAAACATAAACAACAATGAGACTATATCAGTGGTTAATCGTGGCATCTGTGCTTATTCTTTTTTCTGCATGCGGCAAAAAGAAAAAAGACATTGTGATTACATATCCCGACGGACAGCCGCAGAAAGTGGAATATTTTCATTTTGAAGGCAACCATAGAAAGGTGGATAAAATTATTTATTACTACCAGGAAGGGAATATTGAAAGTGAAACTGAAATGACGGACGGTAAAAAAGACGGAGAAGTCATTTATTATTATAAAAATGGTCAAGAACATCTGGTAGAGCATTATAAAAACGGGAAGCTGCATGGCAAAAGTACCGAATATTACATAGACGGGACCCTTAATTACGAAGCAAGCTATAAAGAGGGTGTTCCTCATGGCACGTGGATATACTATGACGATGATGGAAATGTAAAATCGAAACAAACGTTTAAAGATGGAAAACTCATTGAATAAGCAATTACAATTAATCACACTCCCTGTTGTGTTTCTTGCAGCCGTTATTTATGGCTGCAACAACCGGACGGAAGAGAAAGAAACAACAAGCGATTCTGACCAGCAAACCCAAACCAGTGTTGATACGTTGGGTGAAACGATGACCCGGAAGGTGACAGAACGATATGACAATGGGTCTATACGTACATTGCATTATTACCGGGATTCCAGCACCTATTTTGAACTAAAATTATGGAAGGGAGGCCAGGATTACATCCGCGGCTGGATAGAAAACGGCAAAAGGGAAGGAAAATGGTACTCATGGTATGAGAATGGTGTGCTTTGGAGCAGTGGAAACTATAAAAACGGATTGCGCCAGGGAAAATCAAACCTGTATTATGACAACGGTTCGGTACAGCAGGTACAGGAATATAAAGACGGAAAGCCACACGGTACCTGGGAATTTTACAATGAAGATGGCACACTCACCCTGGAGGTTGTTTACGACGAGGGCAAAAAAATTGAAGAACGGCGTTACGATGAGTAACCAGGAAGTCGGAAGTCGGGAGTCGGAAGTCGGGAGACAGGAGTCGGAAGTCGGGAGTCGGAAGTCGGGAGACAGGAGTCGGAAGTCAGAAGACGGAAGTCGGGAGTCGGAAGTCGGGAGATGGGAGTCGGAAGTCGGAAGTCGGGAGACAGGAGTCGGGAGTCGGAAGTCGGGAGTCGGGAGTCGGAAGTCGGGAGTCGGAAGACAGGAGTCGGAAGTCGGGAGTCGGAAGTCGGGAGACAGGAGTCGGGAGACAGGAGTCGGGAGTCGGAAGTCGGGAGTCGGAAGTCAGAAGTCGGGAGTCGGAAGTCAGAAGACAGGAGTCGGGAGTCGGAAGTCGGGAGACAGGAGTCGGAAGTCAGAAGACGGGAGTCGGAAGTCGGGAGACAGAAGTTGGGAGTTGTGAATATTTATTCCGGTTCCTGAGGCCGGTTTTCCGATTGGAGCTTATAAGTATAAGCGGTTTTTTATAGACAGGGCCTATTTACACAGCGGGAAGATATTCTAAAAAAGCTATCGTGTGAGATTGCGTGAGGGCGGAGGCGGTTAGCCTGCTGCAGATGAGCCTTACAGCCTGTTGCTGTGGCAGAGCGACAAGCTAAGCTCCTGTTCACAGCACATCAGGCTGAAGGTGAAGTAAAGCAGCTAATAGCCGCAGACCGACCCTTATTTCTAAGACGGGCAAAAAAACCTTTACGAAAGTTCCATACTTTCGTAAGGTCAAACGCCCGTCTTAGAAATAAGGGACACGCCCAAAAAAACCACGGCACAAAATTTATTATATCTATATTAACAAGTCGTTGTTTAAATCTATTTGCCAGCGGGCTTGATATATACCTGCTATAGTTTGTAGTTTTGTTAAAACAAACAATTAAATAAACATGATATGCCGTCAAGACAGTTGCCATATACAGATAGGCTGAAATATGAAGCTATGAAAACAGCCATTGAAGTAAGTGAAAACTTACCTGTAAATGAGCGCGCATTAAGCAAATCCACTTTTGATGAGTTGTTGTCCACATTCTCGCAGTTCGAACAAATTTACAAAAGCCGTGAAAAATTGAAACACGACAACGACTATAAAGCATTGCGTGATAAAGCCCGCCTGTATATAAAACATTACCTTCAGGTGATGTTAATGGCTGTGGAAAGAGGCGAATTATCTCCGGATGTATTATCGTATTACGAATTAAAACCAGGCACAAAAAAATTACCTGGTCTTCAATCCGACAAAAAACTGATCGCTTTTGGGAAATTCTTGTTTGAAGCTGATGCCAAGCGCATCCTGGAAGGTGGTAAACACATCACCAATCCGGGGATAGCAGTGGTGAAGGTATGGTTTGAAAAATACGTTTCGGCATACAACAATCACCAGGTACAGGTGACAAAATACAAAAACAATAAGGATTTTCTTAAACAGATACGGCAGAAAGCCCACGATTGCATCAAAAACACATGGGATGAAATTGAGGCTTCTTTTGAACACTTAAGCCCTGCTCTCAAGCGTAAAGCTGCTGCGCGCTATGGTGTTATGTATGTGGAAAGCCAACGTGAGCAGGCCTTGCGTTCAGCGCCATCTACCGGGTCACTGTTTACCAGGGATGAGATTCCCGAAGAAGAACCGAAAATCCGGACAGGATACAGCAAAAAATACATCAAAAAAATTAATCCGGTTTCTGCAAGCAATGAAAACCAGGTCAACCTGTGTTTTGTTATGGATGATTAACAGGTAGGATAAAAATAAATTTCAGAACCGGGTTTTGTCTGATACCACGTTGCGTTCACTTCGACAGGCTCAGCACATCGCAATTGTTTAATTTAATACCGGTCATTATTCTAAAACATAAGTTGCATAACTGACAGCCTTATATTCAGATATAATTTTACCGCCAACGCTGGGGGCATCAAGACTTGCAGTTTCATATTTACGTACCAGCGCTAAGATGCTGGCACCTTTGCTGAGCGTTGCGGTTTCAGTGGAAGTGAGCTCAATGTATTCTGCGCCCTCTTCGGATACATAAAAACTTTTGGTGTCTTTTTCAAGCGGGCCGTCAACGGTCAGAACAATTTCTTCATCCACGGTTAACGGGTCTCCATCCCAGTAAAACAGAAAGGGTTCTCCCTGTACAATGGTATCCAGCTCTTCGGGAAATTCGGCGTACAACATATCCACAGAATTGGTGTATTCGTTGCCATCCAGATCTTCGAAAACAAAGGTCCCGGAATCAATCCATTCTGAGAAATCTGCCGTGTAATAAGCATATATTCCGTTAAAAATCAGTTCCGTATCATTGAACGTTACGCTGCTGCCTTCACTTAGTTTAATTTTGGAATCATACGCCCCACCCATTCTGAAAGTAGCCTTTGCTATGGTTTTTTCTGCATTGGCATCGTAATTCAGCTCATACAAGGTGTAAATCCTGTCCTGATTTACGTCAATGGAGTCTTCACGGTTGCATGAACTTAAATAAACCATTGAAAGGCTTAGTGTCACTAAGACCAAAAGAAAAGTACATTTTTTCATAATATGAGGTTTTAATGTTTTGTTGCCGTTAAGATACGATTTTTTTTATTCAAATCCTTATAAACAAAAATACTGCCAAAATTCATATCTGCAAAACATTTCATGCTTTCTTTTGCAAAGGCTTCATTGATCTCACATATCACCATGCCCCCGCTGATTAGTTTTTTGCTTCCGGCTTTTGCAATCTGCCTGTAAAATTTAACCGGATCATCGTCGGGAACAAAAAGCGCATTATGGGGTTCAAAATTGAGTACATTTTTGTGCATAAGCTGTTGTTCTTTTTCAGTAACGTAAGGCGGGTTGCTGACAATGCAATCAAGATGTCCCGGCAGATTGTCCGGGTGTTTCCAAACATCATTGCTAATAAAGGATACCTGCACCTTGTGTGAGGATGCATTGCGTTTTGCTATGCGCAGAATATCATCTGAAACATCACTGGCAAAAACCTGAGCGTTATTTATTTCTGCTGCCAGCGTGATGGCAATGATACCGCTTCCCGTTCCTATATCCAGCATTCGTGGCTGTGTTCTGCTTGCAACCTGCCTGATGGTAAATTCCACAAGCTCTTCTGTTTCAGGACGCGGGATCAACACTGTTGGAGATACCGTGAATTTTCTGCCGTAAAATTCTGTTTCTCCGATAACATACTGGATTGGTACCCCATCCATTAGCTGCCTGAAATAATGATTGATTTCTTTCCTTGTATCATCCCCGGGCGTAAAATCCGGTTCCGATATCTGGTGGGTTTTATCCAGTTTGCACACATGTTCGATCAGTAAAGATGCAATGTTTTTAGCCTCATTTTTATCATACAAGCCCGATAAACCTTCAGTCATTTTATTTTTTATTTGTTGTATGGTGGATGATTCTATTTTCATAATCAGGTGTTTGTATGATCAATCTGCTGATGCTACCGTGTAAAAATAAAAAAAAATGCAGAAACAAGTCTGTTTCTGCATTTCAATTTATAATGTAATGGGAGTAGGGCTATTTCACAATCAGTTTTTTAACTGTATTCCCTTCCGTTGTTTTTATATGCATCATATAAATTCCCGCCGGAAGCCCCGAAACGGAAAAACTGGTCTGGTTTGAACCGGGTTGTAGCTGCAATGCTTTTTGTCCGGTAATGGTGTGCATTTTGATGCTTTCAATTTTAGATTTGGTTGCAATTTGGACCATATTGCTTGCAGGGTTTGGATACATAGACACCACAGGCGCTTTTTGTTTTTCCACAGCATTGTATTGGTCAAGTGAAATTTTAAAAACATCCATAACATGTGCGTTGTCATTGTTTTGCAGGAAAATAATGACACTGCAACTGTCTTTCACATATGTTGTATCAATATTGATCTGAAAATCTGCAGATTGAACAGGGGCTGCATCAAAATCCAATATGGTGCCGTTAGCGTCGGGAAGCATATCACGCAGTGTAAAATTCACATAATCCATGCCCATCCATGATTCCGGGATGCCGGTTTCAGTAAGTGCTACATGCAGACTCATCTCATCGTCATAATAATCAAGCGTTTCTTCCACCTCAACGTTGAGGTCAAACACCCAGGGATCTAAAGAGACAGTACTCAATGATGCATCAATGTTGTAAACCGTTGGTATGTTAATGAATTCATTGTAATAATTATCATAATAACTTTTCATGCTGTCCACGTTTGTTAATGCGCCTTCTATTCCAGCCATCCCGTTGGTAATGCTTGTTGGTGTGCCAAAACTGTTGTCCCCATCATCGTAAAAAGGCAAATAAAAATTGGCTCTTGTCATTGTAGCAGGAGTACCGTAAGAATCATTGGTTGTGTAATGGTATTCAATGGGGGCTATCTGATATCCTTCAGCAATCATTTCATCAATGGCCTGAGTGGCTCTTGGACAGAACCCGCAGGTAACAGAGGTAAAGACTTCCAGCAAAATGTAATCCCTTTCATTTCCTCCCGGCACAAGAACAGACTCGGGGCCTGCGGATGCAGAATAGCCGTTTCCGCTGTAAAATGCTTTTACTTGGTAATCATATTCCATGGGGTACAAATCCTGGTCAAGATAACTTAAGACTGATTCAACGGTGGCAATTTGTTCTCCATCACGAATAATAGAATAGAATTCAGGGGTGCCTGAGGCAGGCGCATCCCATGAAATGGCTACATCGTTTTGATTTTCAAGATCAATAACCAAATTCATTGGTGGGTCAGGTATATCCACCTGTTCAATGATGTAATCATCCATGAAATATTTTGGCGTTTCGTTGCCTGAATCGTCCCAGGCATAAAAGTTAAATGCATCCAGTTTGTTGGTGTTTTCATCACCAAAAGCCCCGAGGCTCCATTGGTAAGCATGCACAAGGCTATCATCAACATAAAAGTCTATCCAGTCATTATCCAGATCAATGAAATGCTGAATTTTCATCCATTCCCCGGGGGTGTAATTAAAAGTGGTTGCTGCAGCTCCATTGCCATCAATGCTGCCTTCACCGTTTTGGAAATATATCTGCATGCCCCATTTGGAACTGTTCCCGTTAAAATCCTGAAGGATGTTGTAATACCCAATAAAACCATCCGGAACCATCAGGTAAAATTCCACGCGGTAGCGGTTTTCCGTTAAATCGTTTAAAAGCAAAACGCCGTCGTTGGTGCCTTCGATTACCATGGATTGTGTGCCGCCGTGAGCAGCTTCATCCGTTACCAGGGGGTCTTCGGCACTGCCGGGGTTGTCACCCCAGGTTGTCCATGTGCCTGTGGGGTCTTGATCAGCAATGCCCTGGCCGGTTGTATAGGATTCAAAATCATCGGTGTAAACAGTTTGTGCGTTAACAACGAAACTTACACTTAAAAGTATCAATGTAAAATAAAGGGGTACATGTTTTTTCATAAACTTATTGTTTTGGGTTGCATGTCAAAGGTAATAAAATAATTTATTCATCCCCGGCTTTGAGTCGGAGGATGAATGAATGACAAAAACACAGGTAGCTGAGGGATTTTGCCTTAGCAAAATTGTCTCGGAACCATCGGCTACAAAATAAAATCCAGATAATTGCTTTGGTTCACAACATGAAATCCGGCGTCAGGATATGTTTTTTCCCATGCCGTGGGAACTTTTGTTTTTTTCCGGTTGTTCCACTTAAATTCATAAGCATTTAGTTTGCCACTTTCTTCTTCAATCAAATCAATTTCCTGTTGGTCGTATGTTCGCCAAAAATAGCGGTTTATGTATTTTCTTTTGTAGGCATTTCGTTTCATTCGTTCTGTAAACATGTAATTTTCCCATAATTCGCCATGGTCATTGCGCAAATTTTGAGGATTGAAATTCCGGATAAGTGCATTACGGATCCCATTATCATAAAAATACCACCGGTTGTTTTTGGTGATTTCTTTACGCAAATTTCTGCTAAAGCCACTCACTTTATAAATGATAAACACTTTTGACAGAAGGTCAAGATAATGTTCAACTGTATTTCTGCTGATGCCTTTTAATTGTTTTGATAGTTCTTCAACATTGACTTCTTTGCCAATTTGAAAAGCAATGAGCCTGAGCAAGTCAAGGAGTTTATCCGCTTTTCTTATCCCGTCATAAACCAAAATGTCGCGTAAAAGGTATTGACTAACGATCCCCTCGAGATATTTGATTTTCTCATCCCTGGTTTGATAGCGTTCCAATTCTGGGTAAGTCCCAAAAATGAGTCTGTCTTCCAGTTTTTCTTTGGTTTGAAAGGTATCTTCATTTTTTGAAAATTCCATTTGTGCCAATGGGAAAAGATGCAGGATGTTTGATCTGCCAACGAGTGGTTCTCCAAGCCTGTTGGTTAAATCAAATACCGATGATCCTGTGGCAATTACACTCACATCCGGAAAACTGTCAACGATGAGCTTTAATTTCCTGCCAATATCCGGGATTTGCGGAGCCTCATCAATGACAAGTAAACGCCGGCCGCCTACTATCCTTTTATAGTTTTGAACGGTTTGTTCTTCAAACAAATCAACTGTGTTTTGATCTTCTCCGTTTAACAACAAAAATTCACTGTCATCTTTTTCTGATAAATATTGATGCAATAAAACCGTTTTTCCTGTACGCCTCGCTCCAAGGATTATCAATACTTTACCCGGTATAGCCTGCTTTGGTAATTCCGAAGATAATTCACGTTTTATAAATGGCTGTTTCATCATATCCATTTTTGTCTCAAAAATACAAAAAATTTCCCAAATGAAGGAATTTAGCTAAATTAATTTAATATATTGAAGCAATTAAGCTTAAATAAATCAATTGTAATTCGTGCCATACCCCACCTGAGGGTTAAGTCCGCTTTTGTCACAAAATTTGCAGAAAAAGCAAATTTTTCGCCAAAAGCTAGGGTGTGGGTGGTTGTCACACCACGGGTTGTACCCGTGGTTACTCATGTTTGACCACTTCGTGGTCAGATGATGGAGACCGG
>CAZGPW010000131.1:0-2414 GCA_964527535.1 uncultured Bacteroidales bacterium | reverse complement strand
TCACGCCTGCGGGCAGCTATAGATTGCCGTGAATCAGGGGCATACGCATAGGCAAACTTAAATGATTCTTTTTCAGGATTGTACCACGCTGAATCTTTGGCCATATCAAAAATATTGCCGGAAGCCATGAAATAATCCTGATCATCAAGATCAATTTCCATAATACGACTGGCATTGGCATTCACAGAAATCTCATCATCAGGCACACGCTGTGCTGCCCAGATGGCGCCCGTATTACCTTTACCGGGGCCAACGATTTCCAGATGCCACACTTCTTTTGGGTCTGCAATAGTCAGACATTCCCCGGCATCATTCCAGCCATATTCATTCAATAACTTTCCTGCTGTTCTAATGGCTTCCCGTGCTTTTGTACAGCGCTGCAGCAATAGTTTACACAACCTCTGGCAATCAATCAGGCCTTCATCAGACTGCAGGCAGTCTCTGCCACCGAAAGTTGACTCTCCAATGGCCAGTTGTGCATCATTCATGCTGGGATAAGCCGTATTGATATATCCATGCGTTTCTTTTCCCTGAGGTATTGCGCCTATGTCAACATGAGCATATGCCGGCATTGCAAGGCTGTCTGTTGATGTTCTTTTATACATGATGACGCTGTCGTCAGAATTATGTTTCACAGCAGGTTGTATATCCATCCAGGCGCGTGTCCGGTGACTGTCATCGGTGTGGCTTGTCATCACAGAACCATCATAACTTGCATTGATGCCAACTGTTATGCTTGTACATCCTTCGGGATAATTACCTATCCAGTCTGATTTATCCTGTGCAGGCAGGATTGTTTTGGAGATGCTGAAAAACAGCAAAATAAGTACTGTAAGTTGTTTCATTTATTGCGACCTTTGAATTTATATGTTTTCTTACAAGCTCTAAATATAGTAATTAATAGATAAAACCATGAAATTTATTTTAATTAAATAAATATTAACATGCCATGAGCAATCAACATACACACATTTTTCCCCTTCGCAAAAGCAGCAGGGTAGAAGCATCAGATGTTAATAAGTCAGGAAGGCTGAGCTTGTCGGGAATGGCAAAAAAATTCCAGGAAGCTGCATGGGAACACGCAGCAGAACTTGATTATGGTTATCATAATCTCGCTGAGAAACAATTGACCTGGGTATTGTCGCGTATGCTGATAAAAATTCACAAGTATCCCCGCTGGAACCGGGAAATTGCCGTGCGCACCTGGCCTTCTGATATGAAGAAGTTGTTTTTTATCCGTGATTTTGAATTTCGCAATACCGATGCTCATGTGGTTATTGCCGGTACCTCTTCATGGTTGATTGTCAATGATAAGGGCAGACCACAGATTCCGGATCATGCTTGTGACAATATTCCCCTGAAAAAGGATGAAAGAAGCCTGTTCCGAAACCCTTCCAAAATTCCGCTGCCGACAGAATATGACCGGTGCTTTAAAGTGGCAGTAAGGTATTCTGATCTTGACATGAACAACCACACAAGCAATGTCAGGTATTTTGCATGGATTGCGGATTGCCTTGCACAAAAAGGAGTATATGAGGATGATATTTCATTGGTTGAAATAAATTTTTTGAAGGAATGCAAACTTGATGATGTTTTGGATATTTGTTATTCGCTGCAGCATGACAATACACACGTTGTGACAGGCATCAATCAAGATGGGAAATATGTTTTTGCTGCAAAAGCAGGAATATTTACCAAACATTAAGGGACATTATGATTGTTTACCGGTATTTTTACCATTCCTCCAAAACGTGGGCGCATTTTGAATAGCCTCAATACTGTATAATTATTGGCATTAAAAATAAGTTCCTAAGGCATGTGATTTCTCATGAGACGTTATTTTCACTATGGCATTACCGGTCTCATTCTTATCGTAAACCACGGTTAAGAAACTTCCGGTTTTTAATATACACTTCTTTTACAAATAATAAGCTTTGTTGGAGAAATCTGAGCCACCGGATAACATTTTTCAAAAAGCTTACATCCGTAATCACAAAAAAACCCCACCACCGGAATTGCCAGTGATGGAGCAACAGAGAATTTACAAGCTGTGGGTTTATTACCCTGCGGTCATTCCACCGTCAATCGCGTTTATTGTGCCGGTGATAAAACTGCTGTCATCGCTGCCTAGTAAATACATCAGGTTGGCAACTTCATCGTTGGTTGCATACCTCTTCATCGGGATGGCTTCTTCAAATCCTTTTTTGGCTGCTTCGGCCTGGCCGGGAGCAAATCCGTCTTCAAGCGAACGCATCATCCGGTTGTCAACAGGTGACGGGTTTACGGTGTTGACACGTATCTTGTGGCCGGCTCCTTCCTGGGCTGCTGTTTTCATCATCCCCACAACAGCGTGTTTGCTGGTAACATAAGGCAATACATTCGGAGAGCCTACCATACCCGCTACGGATGATGTA
>CAZGPW010000130.1:0-11323 GCA_964527535.1 uncultured Bacteroidales bacterium | reverse complement strand
GACGAATTTGAGTATCTATCTGTTATTCTGCATTTTAAAAATTTTAAATATTTTTTCAATGATAGTTTTATAGTCCAATTTTTTCAAGTTGGGTTAATAAAGTATTGGTCCTGTTGGGAGCAAGGCGCGTTGGCAAAACTACCCTTGTGAAATCGTTAATGGAAAAACGCACAAATGCCAGGTATTTAAATTGTGAATTGCTACAGAATAAAGAAGCACTTGAAACAAGCAACTCAGAATCATTATATGCCTTTCTGGGAAAATACGAATACCTTTTTTTGGATGAAGCTCAAAGCGTTAGAAATATTGGACAGACATTGAAAATTATCCATGATAGTTTTCCTGAAATTAAACTCATCGCTACCGGGTCATCTGCTTTCAGACTTAAACAAGCATCCGGAGAACCTTTGACAGGTCGATCAAGGGTATTTTATCTACCCCCATTATCCTTTCGTGAAATTGTCAATCATAATGATTTAATAAAAGCAAAAGGCCAGCTTGAAAATATCCTGCGGTTTGGTTTATACCCTGAAGTTTTCAATCAATCTGAAGACTTTGCTATTGAAGAACTGGAAAACATTGCATCAAACTACCTTTACAAAGATATTCTTCAATTTGAAAACCTGAAAAAACCCGAATTGCTGTATGATTTGTTAAAAGCGTTGGCGCTTCAGATAGGAAGTGAGGTTTCTTTAAACGAATTATCTAATAAACTCAAAGTACATGTCAACACCATTAAAAGGTATATTGAATTGCTTGAACAAAATTACGTTATTTATCGCTTGAATGCATTGAGCAAAAATCCCAGAAATGAAATAGGAAAAAGCCAAAAAATTTACTTTTATGATTGTGGCATCAGAAACGCTGTTATCAGAAATTTCAATGCGATGAGTTCACGAAATGATGCCGGGCAATTGTGGGAGAATTTTTTCATTACAGAAAGAATAAAAAACAATGCAAACAGCCGCAATTTTGTAAACACCTATTTTTGGAGAAATTATCATCAAAAAGAAATTGATTATATTGAAGAAACCAACAACACATATTTGGCTTTTGAATGCAAATTAAATCCAAAGAAAAAAACAAAAACGCCAGTTGGTTTTACTAAAAACTATGAAAATTTCAGCTTTCATACCATAAATACAGAAAACTTCTGGAAACAATTAATCTGATATTTGTTAATTTATGCACTTAACTGCACAAATTTTCCTAAGTTTATGCAGTTGAAAACATAGATTTATTTACCTATAGCTTCCTTGATACGTTTAGCTTTGCTTTTCCCTACTGTTTTTTCCAGTTCCGATGCTGGTAGTTTTTTTATCTGCTCAACCGAACCAAATTTACGTAACAGCAATTCTGCCGTTTTTTCACCGATGCCGGGGATATTTGTCAGGTCTGATGTGATGAATGCTTTGCTGCGTTTGTTGCGGTGAAATTTAATCCCAAAACGGTGTGCTTCGTCACGGGCTTGCTGTATGAGTTTAAGCGATTCACTGTTTTTATCCAGGTACAACGGCACAGGGTCATCCTGAAAAAAAATTTCTTCCAGCCGCTTAGCAATACCAACAATGGTGATTTTTTCTTCGATCTTGAGTTTTTTCAGTCCCTCCACTGCAGCACTGAGTTGTCCTCTTCCTCCATCAATGATAATCAGTTGAGGCAGACTATGGTTTTCTTCGAGCATGCGTTTGTACCTGCGCGTGATCACTTCGGTCATGGATGCATAGTCATCCGGCCCGGACACGGATTTTATGTTGTAATGACGATATGCTTTTTTCTGCGGACGGCCGTTTTTAAAAACAACGCATGCAGCCACCGGATAATGCCCCTGGATATTGCTGTTGTCAAAGCATTCAATGTGTTCGGGCAATTTATCCATTTTAAGGTCTTGCTGCAGGGTTTCAAGAATCCGTTGCCGGTGTTTTTCTGGATTGGGGTGTTCAATTTGCTTGTGTTTTTCCAGCATGGCATATTTGGCGTTGCGCACAGATAAATCCAACAGCTTCTTTTTGTCCCCGCGTTGCGGAACGCTTACCTTCATGCCTTCTGGTATAAATTGCAGTGGCATGGGAACAAGCGCTTCCTGTGCTGTGCTGTTAACCTTGTTACGGATGTCATGCATGGCTGTGGCCAGAATATCTTCCGGAGGTTCATCAATGCGTTTCCTGATCTCCTGGGTATGCGTTTGGATGATGGCACCGTTGGATATTTTCAGATAATTGATGAAACTGTAATGCTTGTCTTCCGCCATGCCGAAAACATCAATGTTATTCAGATTTGGGTTGACAATGGTCGATTTTGACTTATAATTGTTCATCAATGCAATTTTTTGCCGCAAGTCTTCAGCTTCCTCAAATTTATATTCAGCAGCTTTGGCTTCCATTTGCTTTTGCATGTATTGCTGTACAGCATTGAGGTTCCCTTTGATGATGTTTCGCACGTTATCAATGTTAGCATTGTAATCGGCTTTGCTTTGCAAACCTTCGCAGGGGGCCAGGCATTTCCCGATATGATATTCCAGGCAACGTTTGTATTTCCCGCCTTTGATGTTTTTATCACTCAGGGTGTATTTACATGTGCGCAACGGGTAAAGCTGACGAATGAATTCAAGCAGTGTTCGCACCATCCGCACGGATGTATAAGGGCCAAAATACTCGGAGCCGTCTTTAATCACATTTCGTGTGAGAAATACACGGGGAAAAGACTCGTTTTTTATCACCAGCCAGGGATAGGTTTTGTCGTCTTTGAGCATCACATTGTAGCGAGGCTGATTCTGTTTGATCAGGCTGTTTTCAAGCAATAAAGCATCGGTTTCTGTTTCTACCACGGTGTGTTTAACATCATGAATGCGCTTAACCATCACAGCAGTCCGGTTGCTCTCGTGTTTTTTGGAAAAATAACTGGTTACCCGTTTTTTTAAGTTTTTGGCTTTCCCGACATACAGCAATTTTTGGTTTTTGTCGTAAAACTGATATATCCCTGGTTTTTCCGGTAAAAGCTTGACCAGTTCACGCAGCCGTTTATATGTGTTGCCTTGCGTTGTCAATCGTTTCATTTTGCGATACCAATATACAAATTATCGCCGGAAGCAGAACGGTGTTTTAGTAATAAAACAGTTAATATCGGTTAATATCGGTTAAAAACGGTTGCGATGTGTTTTATTTTTTAAAACACCACCTTTTCAAAAGTAACCGATTTTAACCATTATTAACATTTCTTAACCGTTATTAACTTATTAAGAAAGTTTTATTATTTTTGAAACATGGCAAAATCCAAACATAGTGCAAGGTGGATGATTCCCTCGGGGATTACCATGATGAACTGGTGTGCCGGTGTGTTTGCTCTGGTTGCTGCCAGCTTGAATATGTACCTTGAAGCGGCCTTATTTATTGTGGCTGCCTCCATGTTTGATTTGTTCGATGGTTTGGTAGCCCGCCTGATAGATGCCCGTTCAAAAATTGGTGTGGAACTCGACTCTCTGGCAGATGCCATAAGTTTTGGACTGGCTCCGTCATTTCTTATGTACAGACTCCTGCTTGACTGGGGATTTTCAACATGGATGCTCTTCCTTGTTTTTCTGCCTGCTGCTACTGCAGTGATACGTCTTGCTTTGTTCAATGTCAGACACCATACCAAAAACCATTTTGTCGGAATGGCAGCACCGGCTTCTGCTTTATTCCATGCGGGTGTCATTCTTAGCATCTCTCTCACAAATCATACATGGCTGCTTGAGATAACGGCTACCGGCTATTTTTGGTTTATTACTTCTGTTGCAACAGCAATATTGATGCTTGTTCCCATCAGGATGTTTTCCCTGAAAATTGACGGGCTTTCATGGAAAGGCAATCAATTTGTCTGGGTATTTCTTGCTGCAGCAGTATTATTGATCATACTGTTTCAATTTGTAGCCTTGCCGATGGTTATTGTATTGTATGTTGTTTTATCTTTTGTTCATCATTTTATCATTAATCACGACAAACCATATGACCTTTAAAATTTAAAAAATAAACAGATGAAATTTATAGCTGACATAAATGTTATGCCACAAAAAGCACTGCTTGACCCGCAGGGAAAAACCGTCAATAATTTAATGCATAACATGGGATATAAAAGCGTGAAGAACCTGCGCATAGGCAAACACATCCGTTTTGAAATCGAAGCCGACTCGGAAAAAGATGCCAAAGCCAAAGTGGAAGATACATGCAAAAAAGTGCTTGCCAATCCTGTGATGGAAGAATACGAGTTCAAAATAAAGAAATCAGAAGGATAAACGTAAGCACGCAACAAAAACGAAAAGCCACCCGCCTGATGGCTGATGGCTTTGAGGTACCTGGCGGACTCGAACCGCCGTACGTGGTTTTGCAGACCACTGCCTAACCACTCGGCCAAGGTACCGTTTCGTTAGGAGCCACAAAATTAAATAATCTTTTTTTCATTACCAAGAAAATTTGCCCCCAGTGTCATATTAGGCTTAACATGACACTAGTTCCCGAAGACAGTTTTCGCAAAGGCAATCTTTCCACAACAACGCTATGTTACGCTGTAGCGCAGCAGAAATCTGATGGTTGTTACACCAACAGCGTTGGTCGCCTGTGCAGATGAATATATTTCCACAGCGCGGGCAAAGTTTTCGCCGGTTATTAATCTTCGATGGTGACACTTACCGATTGTATTTGTCCTCCCATCGGAGGGTTTATCTTTGAAATTTTCAATTTCACCTTGTCTATACTGTCAAAATTTTCGTACAAACGGTCAATGATGCGTCGGCCGATGTTTTCCAGCAGGTGGGATGTTTTATTTTCCATGTCATCTTTAATGATCGCATACACCTGCTGATAATTCAGGGCATCTTCAATGTTATCACTTTTTTCAGCTTTTGTGGTGTTTGTGTTTATGCTGATGTCCAGCAAAAACCTGCTTCCTACATAGCGTTCTTCCCTGTAATGACCGTGATAGGCATAAAACTCCATGCCTTCAATTTTAATGATACCCATGATTATTACTTTTTTTGCTAATTTAATACCCTTTATTTTCTTTACAAGTATATTCCCCTTATTTTTGTCACAATGAAAATGAAAATATTATGACTGAACCAGAAAATAAATCAACGAATTTCATCAAACAGATCATTGATTCTGATCTTGAAAAAGGTAAGCACAAAGTCATTTACACACGATTTCCACCTGAACCAAACGGGTTTTTACACATTGGCCATGCCAAGGCAATATGTTTGAGTTTTGGGATCAAAGCAGAATATAATGGAAAATGCAACCTCCGTTTTGATGACACCAATCCAGTGAAAGAAGAAGACACCTATGTGGAAAGCATTAAAAAGGATGTCTTGTGGCTGGGATTTGAATGGGACAAACTGTGTTACGCTTCCGATTATTTTGATCAGCTTTATAAATGGGCAGAAATGCTGATTAATAAAGGCAAAGCCTACGTGGATGAACAATCCGGAGAGGAGATTTCCAAACAACGTACCACACCACAGGAGCCGGGAATAAAATCTCCGTACCGTGATCGTGCCCCGGAAGATAGTTTACGTTTGTTCAGGGAAATGAAAGAAGGAAAACACGAAGATGGCAGCATGGTGTTGCGGGCTAAAATTGACATGGATTCCCCCAACATGCACATGCGTGATCCCATCATGTACCGGATATTGAAAAAACCGCATCACCGTACGGGCAATAAATGGAGCATTTACCCCAATTATGATTTTGCCCACGGCCAGTCCGATTACCTTGAAGGCATCACGCATTCACTGTGTACGCTCGAA
Organism: uncultured Bacteroidales bacterium; assembly: GCA_964527535.1. Classification (GTDB taxonomy): domain Bacteria; phylum Bacteroidota; class Bacteroidia; order Bacteroidales; family ML635J-15; genus JAQIBY01. The sequence continues at coordinate 5,544 of CAZGPW010000130.1, read as the reverse complement.
TTTGAAGTACACAGGCCTTTGTACGATTGGTTTCTTGACCAAATTGCCAAGCCCGGCAAAACCCGTCCCCGCCAGATTGAATTTGCACGACTGAACCTGACATATACCATCATGAGCAAACGCAAATTGCTGGAACTTGTTGAAGGAAACCATGTCAATGGCTGGGATGATCCACGCATGCCTACCATTTCAGGCTTGCGACGCCGGGGATACACACCTGAATCCATCAGGCTTTTTTCCGACCGCGTGGGCATTGCCAAACGTGAAAATATCATTGATGTGGGGCTTCTGGAGTGGGCAGTACGTGAAGACCTGAACAAAGTTGCACAACGGCGGCTGGCCGTAATGGACCCTTTGAAAGTGGTGATTACAAATTATCCCGAAGGCAAATCTGAAGAACTGGAAGCCATCAATAATCCTGAAGATCCGTCAGCGGGAAAAAGAATAATCCCCTTTAGCCGAGAATTGTTTATTGAACAAAAAGATTTTATGATGGATCCGCCACGGAAATTTTTCCGTTTGGGCCCCGGTCGTGAAGTGAGGTTGAGGTATGGGTATTATATCACCTGCAACGATGTCATCCAGGACGAAAACGGCAATGTGAAAGAATTGCATTGTACCTATGATCCTGAAACCAAAGGCGGTAAATCCCCGGACGGCAGGAAAGTAAAAGGAACCATTCACTGGATAAGCAAAGCTCATGCTGTACCGGTTGAAATTCGCAGTTATGACAGGTTGTTTAAGAATGAAAATCCGTCTGATGTGCCGGAAGGCGGCGATTTTAAAGACAACCTCAATCCGGAATCCCTCGTCATAAAAACGGCTTTTGCCGAACCCTCAGTAAAAGATTTTTCCATTGGGACACATATACAATTTGAACGTACAGGTTATTATTACGTTGACCCGGATACCTCTGATGATAACATGGTGATTAACGAAACCGTGCCCCTCAGGGATTCATGGTCAAAAAAATCAAAAACATAATAACATGAAGTCTATAGCACTTTTTCCAGGTTCTTTCGACCCGTTTACCGTTGGGCATGAGTCCATTGTAAACAGGGCTTTGCCTTTGTTTGATGAATTGATCATCGGCATTGGTGTTAATCAGGACAAACATAAATTATTTCCTCTTGATAAACGCGTGGAATGGATTAAGGATTTGTTTAAGGATGAAGAAAAACTGAGCGTTCAGGTGTTCGAAGGCCTGACGGTGGATTTTTGCAAAAAGGTCAATGCCCGGTATTTATTGCGGGGATTGCGTACATCAGCAGACTTTGAATATGAACGTGCCATCGGGCAAACCAACAAAGTGCTGGATGCTGGTATAGAAACCGTATTTTTGCTTACCCATCCTGAACATACGTTTATTTCAAGTACCATTGTGAAAGACGTGTATAAAAGCGGAGGGGATGTGTCCAAATTTTTACCTGAAGGGTTGATAATAGACCTGTAATCAGGTTGCGGTTTAAGGGTTTGTTGCATTTCCGGAAATATGATTTAGACAAACATTATGAATGAAGCCATACCAGCACGTATTATCCGGTTTATCCGCGAACACCATGTGTTAACACTGGCAACCAGCCACGATGATTTGCCTTATTGTGCAAACTGTTTTTACGTCTGGCTCAAGGAAGAAAAAGCCTTTGTGTTTACATCTGATTCAGATACCCGTCACATTACGGATGCTCGAAAAAATGATTTTGTTGCTGCTTCTGTTGTGCTGGAAACAAAGCAGATAGGAAAAATTCGCGGCCTTCAGGTGCAGGGAAAATTGGAGAAGGCGGAGGGACAAATGTATAAGGTTTGCCGCAAAACTTATTTAAGATCTTATCCATACGCTATACTTAAAAAAACAGACTTGTGGATGCTGAAGGTAAGTTTTTTGAAATTGACCGATAACAGGCTCGGATTTGGCACAAAACTGATATGGGGACAAGCGGATATTTCCATGGAATAGTATTGATGTCTCACATGCTTAACAATATTTTATACTGTCCCTGCCTGTAGTTTTGTTATTTTTGCCCCGGATGTCAGACAAATTTGGTAACCTATATCAAAACCATCCGGCCACTAATGCCATTCTGCAGCATTGCCGGGAAAACAACAAGCCTTTGTCATTAAAAGGCCTGGTGGGGTCTGCCTTTTCCATGTTGTTTCATGCTGTGTGGCAAAGCAAAAAAAGCACACACCTCATTATCATGCCCGACAAGGAAAAGGCTGCCTACACATACAACGACCTTCAGAAGTTGACAAACGATGACGACCACATTCAGTTTTATCCCTCGGCATACAAACGGTCCGTTGAATACAACCAGACGGACAAGGTTAACATCGTGATGAAAACGGAAGTACTCAACCGTATTGGTTCCACACGCAAGCCATACGTGTTGGTTTCCTATCCCGAAGCCCTTATAGAATCAGTGATTGCACGCAAATCTCTTAAAGAGCAAACCCTGATCATCAAAAAAGGCGAAGAGTTGTCGGTAAGTTTCATTGAAGAAATGCTTGAAATGTATGGGTTCACAAAAGAAGATTTTGTGTATGAACCCGGCGATTATGCCGTGCGTGGTGGCATTGTGGATGTGTTTAGTTTTTCCGACGACCTGGCTTACAGAATCGAGTTTTTCGGTGATGAAATAGAAAGCATACGCAGTTTTGATCCGCAAACCCAAATATCTGTCAAAAAACTCAACAAGATATCCATTGTCTCCAACATACATGAAAAATCGGAAGGAAAGCAAAAAGTGCCGTTTCTGGATTTCCTGACGGATTCCGCTTCCATTTGGATTGAAGACAGCGATTATGTGTTTCAGCGTTTTGATGATATTTACAACACCGCCATTAAACGATTCCATGAAGGCATCAACCCCGACATTGATGAAACACCAATGATGGATCCTGAAAAAAACCTTACCCCACCGGACAAAATCAAACACAACATTGAAAAACATCCCCTGTTGCTCCTGGGACAACAACAAGACAAGAAAGAACATCACACTGTAGAATTTCATACCGATCCCCAACCTGCGTTTCAGAAAAACTTCAACCGCCTGACGGAAGATTTCAGAAATAAGTTTCAAGCGGGATACACCTGTTTTGTCTTGTCTGACAATGAAAAACAAATACAACGCCTGCGTGATATTTTTACGGACAAAGGCGAAGACATCAGGTTTGAATCTATTTTTTATGCCCTGCACAAAGGCTTTATAGACCATACCTTAAAAATATGCGTTTACACCGATCACCAGATATTTGAACGTTACCACAAATATCGCCTCAAAGGCAGAATTGCACACAAAGATGCCTTTACGCTGAAAGAACTTAACAGCCTTAATCCGGGAGATTATGTGGTGCATGTGGACAATGGCGTGGGGAAATTTGCCGGGTTACAGAAAATCGAAAACAACGGCAAACAACAGGAAGTGATTCGCATTGAATACGCTGACGGGGATATGCTTTTTGTCAACATTCATTCGCTGCACCGCATCTCAAAATACAGGGATCAGGACGGGGAAGCACCGAAAATCCACCGCCTGGGATCTGGGCACTGGCAACGGATAAAAAACAAAACAAAGAAAAAGGTTAAAGACATTGCACGTGAGCTGATATTACTTTATGCCAAACGGCAAGATGCCAGTGGTTTTGCTTTTTCAGGGGATAATTACCTGCAACGTGAGCTGGAATCGTCATTTATTTATGAAGATACCCCCGACCAGTACCAAGCCACCAGCCTTGTAAAACAAGACATGGAGAAACCCGTGCCGATGGACAGGCTTGTGTGCGGCGATGTTGGATTCGGCAAAACCGAAGTGGCTGTCAGGGCAGCTTTTAAAGCAGCAAACGACAATAAACAGGTGGCTGTATTGGTGCCAACAACCATACTGGCGTTTCAACATCATCAAACCTTTACGGAACGCTTCAAAAACATGCCGGTAAAGGTGGATTACATCAGTCGGTTGAAATCCCCCGCTGAAATTAAAAAAAGCCTGACAGAGCTGAAAGAAGGGCATACTGATATAATCATCGGAACACACCGGCTGGTCGGAAAAGATGTACAATTTAAAGACCTGGGATTACTGATCGTGGATGAAGAACAAAAATTTGGCGTGTCAACGAAAGAAAAACTTAAAAAACTGCGACTGAATGTAGATACCCTGACGCTTACAGCGACACCGATACCACGTACCATGCAGTTTTCACTGATGGGGGCCAGGGACCTTTCTGTAATCCACACGCCACCACCCAACAGGCATCCCATCATCACGGAGTTGCATACGTTTAACAAGCAGATCATCAGGGAAGCCATCATATACGAAGTGCAACGCAACGGACAGGTCTTTTTTATCCACAACCGGATTCAGAACATCAATGAAGTTGAGGCCATGATAGAGCGTATCTGCCCCGAAGTAAAAAGCAAAATAGCCCACGGGCAAATGGAAGGTAAAAAACTGGAACGCATCATGCTTGAATTCATGCGGGGGGATTTTGATGTGCTGATTTCTACTGCCATCATCGAAAACGGCCTGGACATCCCCAACGCAAACACCATCATCATCAACCATGCCAACCAGTTTGGTTTGAGCGATTTACATCAGCTCAGGGGAAGGGTGGGGCGTTCCAACAGAAAAGCTTTTTGTTACCTGATTGCGCCGCCCGTTACGCATATAACCCCCGAAGCAAGGCGCAGACTGAAAGCCATTGAAAATTTTACCGAGCTGGGCAGCGGGTTTAACATAGCGTTGCAGGACCTGGATATACGCGGTGCCGGCAATCTGCTTGGCGGGGAACAATCCGGCTTCATCAGCGATATGGGGTATGAAACCTACCAGAAAGTGTTGAAAGAAGCCGTGCAGGAACTCAAAGAAGATGAGTTTAAATCGGTATTTGCCAAAGGGGGAAAACAAACCGAACAAAACATTCCGGAAGATTATAAATTTGTCAGCGATTGCCATGTTGAAACGGATCATGAAGTGTTGTTGCCTGAAGAATACATTGAGTCGGTATCTGAACGCATCAGGCTATACCGCAAACTTGACAACATTGAAACCGAAAAGGAACTGCAACGGTTTGAAGCGGAAATGACAGACAGGTTTGGAGACATGCCGGATGCCGCCAAAGGCATGCTTGAGGTTGTCCGCCTGCGCTGGATTGCCATGCGTACAGGGTTTCAGCGTATCATCATCAAAGACAATGTTTTCCTTGGCTTTTTCCCGAAAGACCAGGAATCGGTATTTTATCAATCACAGGTTTTTGCAGGCATCATAAAATACATGCAGGAACATCCCCGCAGGTTCAAACTGAAAGAAGACAAAGGAAAACTGAGCATGAAAATACAGCCGGTGCATTCCGTCAAAGAAATACGGTTATTCCTGACCAAAATCATCATGATAAAATCATACCGCATTCCATCCGTTAACGACATACATCAGACCGCCGCACAATTTCTTCACGATTTTGGCCAGTACCGTGTCTTTGCGTTTTACGGAGAAATGGGTGCGGGCAAAACTACCTTTATCAAAGCATTATGCAAAGCACTGAACGTAG
>CAZGPW010000129.1:0-4776 GCA_964527535.1 uncultured Bacteroidales bacterium | reverse complement strand
ATTATACCGACACGCTATCAACATTGTCATTATATTTTGAAAACCAATATAATGACGCTGATAGTCGGTCGGCATTAACTCAACAAGTCATCAATCCCTGTAAATAAGGATTGATGACAGTTTCGTATTAACATTGAACATCAGCGGTATAATACAGATAATCAATCTATTGAAATTGTCAATAATCATAAATAATAATATTGAATATTGTAAACTTGCCTGGCGCCAGACAGGTTTGAACGCAACTTGGTATTAGATGTTTTGAAATTATTATATGCAGTCGTTGGATTATTCTGTAAAGGCTCTTGAGCAACCGCTTAACCCCCGTCCTTCAGGTCGGGGTTAAGCAACTAAAAAGAAAGAATAAATGGGCTTTAGCCCTGCTTATTAAGAAGGTGTATTCACCCGATGACTTTTAGCTTCGCCTTACAGTCAAAAGATGAATATACCTCAGAATTCACAAGAGCATATCAGGGCAAAAGCACTTTCTATTTTATATTTTACCTCAAAAACCCGTCATAAAAATGCCGGGGTTAATCGGTATTAGTTAAGCAACCGCTTAACCCCCGACCTTCAGGTCGGGGTGATAAGAATATGAAAGATGGAATGGGCTTTAGCCCTGACAGTATAATTACCCACTAAGTATGCAGTAGAACCAAAAAAATAATAAAATTGAACACTGATACCAAAGATTATACGGATAGTTGCGGATGAATTTAATGATCTTTATAGCTTCTTACACAGTAAATTAACGAATTTATTATTTTATGAAGCAATAAAAATGTACTACAACAACAAATCTTAAAACTGATTAGTTACAGAATAAGTTATTAACAATTTGGGGAAATTGTTAATAACTTATGTCTTTTATTTTCACGCCTAGTATAAAAATATTCTACATTTGTGTATATGAATTGTCATCCCTTTTTATTTTAAATAATTGGGCATTTACAAGGAATAGTCAGGTTTTAGAGCATTCGATAATACACTAAAAATTGCATATTATGAACCATTTTAAGATTATTTTATTAACTTGTTTATTGATTGGATTCTGCATTAAGGGTTTTACCCAGGAATCCCGGCAGGACAAGAAATCCACTGGTCAAGCAGAGCCGGAACCGAAAGAAATTGTTGTAACCAATAATGTCAAAACAGGCGGACAGGTCAGCAGGATTACCCAAAAAGTAATTGAATTGGCTGATGGAAACAACAAAGCTGCAGAAAAGACCGTAAGGTATCTGAAAGTGGAAATGGAACCACCGGTAAAAAGAATTGTTAGTGATGCTGAAATGCATAGAAACAAAGGCCGGTTACCGGAAGGATATATCAGTGAGACAGAAGTTAAAGAGCTAATCAATCAATTTAAATAAACAGGCTATGAAAAAGAGATTGCTACTATTGATATTTGTGTGTTTTACATTGTTCTTTACAAATTTTATTTATGCGCAATGTACTAATACATCTTCATTTTTGACTGAAACTGCCCCAACCGATGATATTACAGTTGAAATATCAACCTGTACCTATGATGGTGAGTATAATACGATTACCGGCGTTGTTGCTGGCGAAACATATGAATCAACCAGTGATTGTGATAGTTATATTACGGTTCGTAGTGGTACGTCCGATGGAGCAGTTGTTGCACATGGATTGAGTCCCTTAAGTTGGAATGCAACTGCGAATGGAGATCATTTTATTCATTATAATACAGATGCTTCATGTGGAACTGCCTCTACTTGTTGTGTGACAACGATTACCTGTACAAGTTGTCCACCGCCACCAGATCCATGTGCATCAACAATCAATATCTCTGACTGTGGCTCAGGTTTCGTTGAAAATTTTGTGAGTGGAGGAACCGGATCATGGCCAGATAATGATTGTTGGTCAACAAGCGATGGTACTGAACAAATCTATAGTTTTACACCCACTGAAAATGGTGAATACAGTATTGAAGTAACCAGTGCCGACGGAAGCTATGTTGATTATAACTGGCAGGCAGGGGCATGTGCCCAAGGAGGATGGACGTGTATTGATAATATATCGACTACTGGAAATTATGGTACACTTAATTGGGTTGCCGGAACAACGTATTACATTCTATTAGATGATGAAAATACAACATCGTCCTCGCATAGTTTCTACATTGCATGTCCTCCATGTACCCCTGCAAATGCTACTATCACGCAAACCTGTGCTGCCGATGACCTGTCCTATGATTTGGATATTGATGTCACATCCATGGTTGATGCGACAACGATTGATATTATTATTGGAGGGACAACAGAAGAGTCTGGAGTTGGAGTTGGAACTTACACATATCCTGATTTGACATTTGGAACAACGGTTGAAATTGTCGATGCTGCTGATCCCACATGTATTTATTCTGAAACAATTTCAATGTGCGATTTATGTAATTCTGCTACTGCACCTGCTGATGACTGTGCAGATGCTCCTTTGATTGATTTAAGCCAACCTTTTGAAGGAAGTACAGATTGTGCATATACTGTCGGAACTGAAACAACGACTGAGTCGTGTGGTATTAGTTTGGATAATGACTCATGGATTACTTTTATTGCCGGCAGTTCCGATGTTGAAATGGATTATACTGTTGGTGATTGTAATCCTATTGATGATGGTATTCAGCTCATTGTATTTAGTGGTGATTGTTCTAATCTTGTTGAAGTCCCCAGTAGTTGTGTAAACCCAACAGGCGAAAATACAACAGGGACATGGAACTTTTCTGGCCTAACAGTTGGGGATACCTATTATATTCGTATTGATGGATATGCAGGTGACCTTTGCGATTACTATTTTGAACCTGTTTCGGGAGTTGTTATTACGCCTCCAAACAATGCCTGCGATGATGCAATTACTTTAAATTGTGGAGACTCTGATATTGCAAGTAATATCCTCGCAGATGATGTGGATTCGCCTACAGGATGTGCAGGGGGAGGAACACCGGGCGATGGTGTCTGGTACACATTTATTGGTGATGGTTCTGAAGTAACAATTAGCACAGATAACCCGGGAACAAACTTTGATACTGAAATTAATATTTTTGAAGGGCCTTGTACTGCTTTAACCTGCGTTGCCGGTGATAATGATGGTGGCGTTGGAATGACATCATCTTATACTTTTAATACAACCAACGGAACAGAATATTTTGTCTTTGTCGATGGTGATGGAACCGCTGCCGGTCAGTTTGAAGTAAGTCTTGATTGTGACGCTACGCCTCCTTGCGATGCTGATGCAGGAACATGGGACTAAGGTTTTTAATTTAGATAAATCATTATGAAACGATTTTATTACATATTTTTTGCAAGCTTATTATTGTTTACATTTAAGGCGAATGCACAATGTGATTATTATAATTCCGTCACAGTAAGTACTTCCGGTTATCACACCGCTGCCGGATATGTTCAGGAATACGTTTTTGTTGATGATTTAACAGATGTGATTGTTGAAGTAAACACAACTGGCGTTTTTACTCCAGCATTCAGCGGATTATATCGGATTTATGCAGTAAATTACTTAAGCCCGGCTCCCGCAGCATTAAGCCCGGGAAACCTTTGGGCTGATGTGGAAACATATGCATCAACAAACTGTATGGATATTTTGGGGCCTTATACCGGTTCTGCTGTGAGTATATGTGAGGAAATGTGCGAATTAGATGATATTGTCGTTTCTACTACTGGATATTATACCGCTGCTGCATTTCAACAAATTTATGTGCTTGTTGATGATGCTGGAAATATAATTGATTCAAACTCCACCGGTACATTTACCGGATTAATGGCTGGTGTGTATTATGTTTATGCGGTGAACACCGAAGAAACCGATGTGATTAATGAAATTAATGACCTTGGTCCATGGGCAGATATTCCTGTAATGTCACCCACTTACTGTCTTGATATTATTGGCCCCCAAGCTTTTGATTTGATTCCAACGATAACTCCGTTATTCGATCCCGTCGGTCCGTATTGTGTTGGTGATACCCCGGATGCTTTACCCGGAACATCAACAAATGGTGTTACAGGAACATGGTCACCTGCTACAATCAGTACTGCGTCAGATGGTACTACAACTTATACATTTACTCCGGATGCTGGAGAGTGTGCTACTACAGCTACCATGGATGTTGTTGTGAATATTTGTTGTCCTACAACAACCTGTCCTCCCGATTTAGACCTCACAACCTGTAACGATCCGCTACCTGCCGGTGCAACCACCTTAGCTGAATATACAGCACAAGGTGGAACTTATACCGATGCTACCGATGTATCTTTCTCAGATGCAACCGTGAATGGTTGTTCAACGGTTACAACCAGGACTTACTCCATTTCTAATGCAACCTGCACTGTAACCTGTGATCAGATTATTACACGGGTTGTGGATGTTACAAATCCCACCGGCACAGCACCAGCTGATTTGACTGTTGAATGTGCAGGCGATGTTCCGGCTGCTGATGTCACTGCCATTACCGATGAAGCGGATAACTGCACGTTAAATCCGACCGTCACGCATGAAGGCGATGTTTCAGATGGCGGAACCTGTCCGGAAATCATCACCAGAACCTACAGAATTACAGATGACTGCGGAAACTTTACCGACGTAACGCAGACAATCACCATAGATGATACCCAGGCTCCAACCGGCACAGCACCAACTGATTTAACTGTTGAATGTGCAGGCGATGTTCCTGCCGCAGATGTAAATGAGATTACTGATGAAGCCGATAATTGCACAGCCAGTCCGACGGTAACACATGTTGATGAT
>CAZGPW010000128.1:0-11167 GCA_964527535.1 uncultured Bacteroidales bacterium | reverse complement strand
TTATTTTTTTTGGGATTTTAGATTTTGGATTTATTTTGGATTTTGAACTTTGTTTTTTGATCTTTTGAGTAAATGTTCGACTTTATGGACACACACTAATTAGGGTGTTTCAATAATATAAGAAACTCTTCATTTTGAAAATCCCAAACTCAAAAACTTGTCCGGCATAGTTCAGCCAAGACGGATACAAACCTGTACCGATGGATAACGGTAGGTCAAAAACCTGTTCGGAGAAGCAGAGTGGAGACGGAACCTAGCCGGTACTGGAATGATACATACCTTTTCCAAAAGTTTAAACTTTTGGAAAAGGTATAAAAGAAACAAATGAACACATATCGGTATTAGTTCATCCCTTATTAAACAATAAAATTAACACCATACATGGCATCCATCATCAATGGGATATCTAACAGATATTTTGAAATGTGTTGTTATTATTATCCTTCAAAAGATTTCAGCACATCAATCACGTAATCAATATCGGCGGGTGTATGATCGCCATTGATCTGGAAGCGGATTTCCTCGTCTCCTTTTGGCACTACGGGAAAATTAAGGCCTGTAGCCAGTACACCATGCTTTGTCAGGTGTTTGACAATTTGTGATGTTTTTGCTGTATCCCTTACCATAAGCGGTGTTACAGGATGTGGTCCGGGAATGGTTTCCATGCCGTTATCCACCAGTCCTTTTTCAAAACGGGCTGTCATCTCACTCAAATGCTTCAGGCGTTTTTTACCTTCACCGGATTCAAGGATATCTATAACTTTAAGAACGGCAGCACATTCAGAATTGGTAAGCGGATTGGAATAAATGTACATGGGAGCGGTTTCGCGCAGGTACCTTATTACGGCTTCAGAGGTTACAACATAACCTCCGTTGACACCAAACGCTTTACCCAGGGTGCCGATAATAATATCCATTTTTCCGCCGGTGATTTCTTCGGTTCCCAGTCCGTTTTCGCCATAGGCACCAACACCATGTGAATCATCAGCCACTGTAATGATGCCCTCTTCAAATTTGTCTTCGTATTTTTCAGCCAGGCGTTGAATTTCATCCAGCGGGGCATAATCACCACGCATGGAAAATACGCCATCTGTTACGAGCAATACACGTTTTCCGGAACCAACAGCTTCCTGCAATTTGGCCTCCAGGTCATCCATATCATTGTGCTTATAGATGAATTTGCCTGCAGGACGACTCAGCCGCATGGCCTGAATGATGCAGTTGTGATTAAGCTCATCGCTGACATAAACAGTTTCTTTGGTGCACAAAGGAAACAACACACCCAGTGAAGTGACATATGCACTGCTAAAGATCATGCCAGATTCAGTGTTGTGTAATTTTGCCAGACGCTCTTCAAGTTCAATATGGGTATCATAAGTACCGCTGATAAAACGCACAGCACCGGGGCCTACGCCATATTTTACCGCTGCCTCTTCCTCTGCTTTTATCACCTCCGGATGCATGCTCAATCCCAGGTATGAATTGGAGTTCATTTTAATGAATTCTTTATCACCATACCCGCGGATATTGTATCGGGGGCCATTTTCACCTTTAGCAGGAATGACCTTTTTAATGACCATTTCTTCTCCCTTAGCTGTTCCTTTAGCTTCAAGTGCTTCTACTTCTTGCTTCAGGACTTTGTTTAATTTATCAAGACTCATAGTATTTATTTTATTTGTTTTACAATTTTTTTCTCAGGTTTTCAAGCATGTCTTTTACCATATCTGAAAGGTTATAAGAAGGTTTCCATCCCCATTCTTCGCGCGCTGCAGAGTCATCCACGCTGTCCGGCCATGAATCTGCAATGTCCTGGCGATAATCGGGTTTGTATTCAATTTTAAATTCGGGAATGTGTTTTTTGATCTCATCAGCCAGGTCTTTGACTGTAAAGCTCATGCCGCCAACGTTAAAATCGCTGTGGTGTTTCAATGTGTCAAAATCAGCCTGGAACAAATCCACCGTGGATTTAATGCAATCGGGCATATACATCATCGGCAATTTGGTGTCTTCTTTTACGAAACAGGTGTATTTTTTATTTTTCAGGGCTTCGTAAAATATTTCAACAGCGTAATCAGTGGTGCCGCCACCTGGCAATGTTTCATGGCTGATGATACCGGGATACCTTAATCCACGTACATCCAGTCCATATTTATTGACATAATAGTCTCCTAGCAATTCACCGGCAACTTTGGTTACACCATACATGGTAGTTGGTTTCAACACAGTTTCCTGCGGGGTATCCACCTGTGGGGTATCAGGGCCAAACACAGCAATGGAACTGGGCACAAGCACACGTTCCATTTTGCGTTCCCTTGCCACCTCCAGCACATTGATAAGGCCATTCATATTGACATCCCATGCCAGCATTGGTTTTTGTTCGCCAATGGCAGACAAAATAGCAGCCATGTTAATGATGCTGTCAATATCATATTTGTCGCATACCGCTTCCAGTGATTTGCGGTCTGTTACATCAAGAAATTCGAATGGGCCTGTTTTCTTAATTTCTTCGGTTGGCTCACTCTTGCGTGTTGAAGCTACAACGTTATCGCCTCCGTAAATTTCACGGATTTTCATGGTCAACTCGGAACCAATTTGACCAACTGCTCCGGTAATCAAAATTTTCTTCATAATTTTATTTTTTTCAATTTTTAAATTGCGTTCAAAAATATAAAAAACAAAATGAAACAACACAGTTATTGAACATATTTTTCACAAAACGCTACCTGTTTGTTAATAAAATCACAAAGCCTGTTCATAAATCCTTTCCACTTCATTGAAACCAAAGTGTTTTATTTTTTTATTGGTAAAACCTGCCTAAAAAGTCAAAAAATGAGAAATTCCACACGCTTGTACCCGACACATGACGGTAAAGGCACTAAGACACCAAGACCCACAAAGAACGGAATTGCAATGTTTTACATTTTGTGATGCTTTGAGCCTTAGTAGCAAGCTAATGACTTTTTAGACTGAACTCATTGATGTAATAAAAATAATTGTTCTTTTTCACAAAAAACAAGACATTTATCATTTTGAATTGTTTAAAATGATTTTAAATTTGTGAACAAAATGAATGTTGAATTAAAAAAAGAAATACTATGGACAACAGCCTTTATTACTTTGAATTTCCGGAAAATGAACCGGTAAAAGCTTACGCACCGGGCAGTGAAGAAAGAGAATCATTGCAAAAAGAACTTGAACGTCTCATGGGTGAGGAACATGAAATTTATCCCATCATAGGCGGTAAAGAGATAAAAACCGGCAAAACGGCAAAAGTGACGATGCCTACCAACCATCAGCATGTACTGGCCACTTACCACCAGGTGGGAGAAAAAGAAGTAAAAATGGCCATTGATGCAGCCCTTGAAGCCAAAAAGACATGGGAAAACATGCCCTATGCCGAGCGTGGGTCCATTATTTTGAAAGTGGCTGAATTGCTTTCCACGAAATACCGTGACCTGATCAATGCATCTACCATGCTGGGACAGGGAAAAAATGTACATCAGGCTGAAATTGATGCTGCATGTGAAACCATCGATTTTCTGCGTTTCAATGCCTCATACATGACTGACATCTATGCCGAACAGCCAATATCAGAAAAAGGATTGATCAACCGCCTTGAATACCGTCCTTTAGAAGGCTTTGTTTTTGCTATTACGCCATTCAATTTTACTGCCATTGCATCCAACTTACCAATGAGCCCGGTATTGATGGGGAATGTTGCACTGTGGAAGCCATCACGTACTGCCATATTCAGCAACTGGTTTTTGATGAAAATTTATAAAGAAGCCGGTATGCCTGATGGTGTTATCAACTTTCTGCCGGGAGCCGGCTCTGTCATTGGTAATGAAGTATTCAACAGCCCTGACCTTGCAGGGGTACATTTTACAGGTTCCACTGAAGTATTCCAAAATTTCTGGAAAACCATCGGTGGCAACATCACCAAATATAAATCCTACCCAAGAATCGTTGGGGAAACAGGCGGAAAAGATTTTGTGTTTGCACATAAATCGGCTGATGCTAAAGAAGTGGCTGTTGCGCTTGTGCGTGCTTCGTATGAATACCAGGGACAAAAATGTTCCGCTGCCTCACGGGCATACCTGCCTAAATCACTGTGGCCTGCTATCAAAAAACACGTTGGCGAAATGCTCGCTGAAATTAAGATGGGCGATGTCACCGATTTTTCAAATTTTGTCAACGCGGTCATTGATGAAGCATCATTTGACAATACAATGCGCTACATCAACGATGCCAAAGCAAGCAAAGACGCTGAGATTATTTTTGGTGGCAATGGTGACAAATCCAAAGGCTATTTCATTGAACCTACTGTTATTGAAGCTAAAGATCCCCATTACGTCAGCATGGAGGAAGAAATTTTTGCCCCTGTGCTTACCGTTTATATTTATGAAGACGATAAATACGAAGAAACCCTGGAATTGTGCAACAACACATCTGAATACGCTCTGACAGGTGCTGTCTTTGCACGTGACCGTAAAGCATTGCTGCTGGGGAAAGACAAGCTCACTTACGCTGCAGGGAACTTTTATCTCAACGACAAACCAACAGGATCCGTTGTGGGACAGCAACCATTTGGCGGGGCACGTGCTTCCGGAACCAACGATAAAGCCGGTTCCTTCCTCAACCTGGTACGCTGGATCAACACCCGCTCCATCAAAGAAGGCCTTGTGCCACCTACCGATTATAAATATCCGTTTTTAGGGTAAGGGAAATCAGAAGTCCGAAGTCGGGAGACCGAAGTCGGAAGTAAGAAGTCGGAGGCTATCTCTCTTAACTATTCCAAAGTTCAGAACTTTGGAATAGTTAGTTTTAGAAAAAGCGCTCTCCTTTGTGAGGGCGTATTTTTTGTTTTTTTACCACTTTTCTACATATTGTCGTTGTGGCAAAAAACATACCCAGTATAATAATAAAATGTGCGTTGCGTTTTAATGTAAATGAATAAAATATATGAAACTGCACAATGTTTTTCTCATCCTGTTGATCAGTATCCTGCCCGTTTTAATATCTTGCAATGATGAAGATGGGGCGGATGAAGAAGATAATTTTACATTGGAAAAACCAAATGTTTATTTGTATCCGGAAAGCACAATGGAAATAAGAGTATCTGTGGATTTTCCCCAGGGAGGATACATTACTGAATCCATTCCCGATTACAACGGAGGATGGAAGGTAACAGCCGACAGCAACGGCTTGATAAACGGAAAATACACTTACCTGTATTACGAAAGCACTCAGCCAGAAACCTGGCAAAAAATGTATGGATGGTTTGTTAAATCTAATGAACTTGAGGACTTCTTTGTTTCGGACTTGCAAGAAATTGGTTTTACTAAGCATGAAATTGATGATTTTATCGAATACTGGATTCCCAGATTGAACAACTATGCAGCATGCCTGATTTACCCTCAGACAGAAAAAGATATGGACAATCTGGTTGAACTTAATATCAACCCTGCTCCTGACCAGTTACTCCGTTATTACTACTACATCAAAGGGCTGGAGTCTGCTAGTGACATTAAGCCACCACCCGAACCACAGCTTAGCAGTGATTTCATCCGTGATGGGTTTGTTGTCACCGAATGGGGTGTAATTATGGAATAAAACCTGGTTGATAATTGGCGCCGGCCGGGAGGCAGTTAACTTGACAGCCGCTGTATAACACCGGGCAGGCCAGCCAAAAAACAACCACTGCTGCAGCGCTATGTGCAGTGGCTACAGATGGTGGCAACTTGGTATAATATTATGATGATTCATTTATTAACATGCTTGTGGACACTATTGTATTTGTCTGATTTGTTGGAGGGATAAAAAACACAAAATCATTCAAAATTTTATAAGTAATTATTGCATGTTTCATAAATAATTATATATCTTTGCATGCTTAATGGAAACGTGAATAATATAATTAAAGTAACACAAGAAAAACAAATTATGAAAAATTACCTTGATCCGGAAAAGAAAAGCGAAATTTTTGCTAAGTACGGGAAGTCTAACGAAGATACTGGTTCGCCTGAAGGCCAGGTCGCATTGTTTACCTACCGTATCAAACACCTGACAGAACATTTGAAAAAAAACAAAAAGGATTTTGCTACCCAGCGTGCGTTAATGACCCTCGTTGGTAAACGCAGAAAATTGTTAAATTATTTACAGCACAGAGATATCGAAAGGTATCGTACGATCATTAAAGACCTTGGACTACGAAAATAAATTTTTAAAAGAGGCAAACATGCCTCTTTTTAGTATAATACAATCATACAATTATGAAAATGTACAACGAAGTAAAAACGATTACAAAACTCCCCGATAACCGTGAAATTGAAATTTCAACCGGAAAATTAGCCAAGCAAGCTACCGGTTCGGTGGTGGTAAAGATGGGGAAAACTATGTTACTGGCTGCAGTAACCGCATCAGATAAACCCAAAGAAAACGTAAATTTTCTCCCTTTATCCGTAGATTACCGTGAAAATTATTCTGCTGTAGGGCGTTTTCCCGGTGGATTTTTAAAACGGGAAGGCAAACCTTCCACCCACGAAGTGCTTGTCTCAAGACTAATTGACAGAGCTATACGTCCCTTATTCCCGGATAATTTCAGATACGAAATTTTTGTCAACGTATATTTGATTTCTGTGGACAAAAATGATATGCCCGATGCGCTTGCAGGACTGGCAGCGTCTGCAGCTATTGCTGTTTCGGATTTACCATTCAACGGGCCAATGTCAGAAGTCAGGGTATCACGCATTGATGGTGAGATAGTTATTAACCCCGTTGCTGATGAAAATGAGAAAGCTGACATTGACCTTATAGTGGCCGCAACTCAGGACAACATCATGATGGTGGAAGGCGAAATGCAAGAAGTGCAGGAAGCCGAAATGCTTGAATTGATTAAAGCTGCCCACGACACCATTAAAAATCAATGTGCTGCTCAAAAAGAACTTGAAAAACTCGCAGATAAACAACATAAACGTGAACTGGAAGAACCGGAATCTGACGAAGAATTGTATAAATCCTTGTACGATGAAACCTATCAAAAATGTTATGACCTTGCGCTGAAAGGCGTTGCTGATAAGCACAAAAGAGCAGATTCATTTGATGATATTCTGGATGCTTATATGGAGCGCTACGAAGGTATGGATGAGGAAGATATTCCCGTTGATCTTATTAAAGACTATTTTCACGACATTCAGAAAGATGCTGTCAGACAGGTTGTGCTGGACAAAGGCACCCGGCTTGATGGACGTAAAACAGATGAAATCAGACCAATATGGTGTGAAGTGGATGCTTTGCCTTCAGCACATGGCTCAGCCATTTTCACAAGGGGCGAAACCCAGTCATTGACAACCGTGACTCTGGGTACCAAACTGGATGAGCAGCTCATTGATGATGTAATGGACAAAGGCTATAAAGAATTTATTCTGCATTACAATTTTCCACCTTTTTCAACAGGTGATGCGCGTCCTGTGAGGTTCACATCCCGCCGTGAAATTGGACATGGAAATTTGGCTTTCAGGGCATTGCTCCCTGTCATTCCTGAAAAAAACGCTGATTTTCCATACACGTTAAGGATCGTTTCCGACATCCTTGAATCAAACGGGTCATCTTCCATGGCTACGGTATGTGCTGGTACACTTGCACTTATGGATGCCGGCATAAAAATATCAAAGCCTGTATCCGGAATCGCCATGGGAATGATATCTGATGAAAAATCCGAAAAATATGGAATTCTTAGTGATATCCTGGGCGATGAAGATCACCTTGGCGATATGGATTTTAAAGTTACTGGAACACGTGATGGTATCACAGCAACACAAATGGATATTAAAGTGGAAGGGCTTTCTTATGAAGTGCTTGCCAAAGCATTGGAGCAAGCACGAAAAGGCAGATTGCATATTCTTGACAAAATGGAAAAAACAATTAGCAAGCCCAGAGAAGATTACAAAGAACATGCCCCCCAAATCATATCTATCAATATCCCAAAAGACATGATAGGTTCTGTTATTGGCCCCGGTGGTAAAATCATACAGGAAATTCAGGAAGACACTGGCAGTGTGCTTACCATTGAAGAGGAAGATAATCAGGGCAGAGTGGAAATATTTGCTGATAATAAAGAAAGCATTGACAAAGCCCTTGACCGTGTCAAAGCCATTATAGCAGTGCCTGAAGTGGGCACAGTCTATGAAGGAACTGTTAAAACACTGGCCTCGTATGGTGCTTTTGTGGAAATTTTGCCTGGTAAAGACGGCTTGCTGCACATTTCTGAACTCGACTGGAAACATGTCAAATCCGTTGAAGACGTGCTCAGCGAAGGAGATAAGATCAAAGTCAAAGTGATTGGTATTGATGATCGTTCAGGTAAAATTAAGCTTAGCCGCAAAGCACTGATTGATAAGCCTGAAGGATACGTTGAACGAAAACCTCAGGATAACAGGAGAAGTGGTAACCGGGATAACCGCAAAGGTGGAAAACCTCAACGTAATCCCGGCGACCGCCGCTAATGATTTTGATTGTACTGAACTATATCAAGTGGGGTAAAGATTGGGGAAAAATATAAACCCATCTTTATCCCTCTCACAAAACCGTACGTATGGATCACGTACACAACTCTTGTCAAACCTTATTCAATACAAAATTATAATACTGATGTAATGTATTGGTCGTTACATTTTTCATGTTATACCAAGTTGCGTTCACTTCGGTATTAAAGACCTTGTTCCTAAAACCACTCGTATTTTACACCTTGCAGACTTCCTTCAAACCCTGGTGTTGCAAACATTTTTCCTGGCTTTGTATTCCCTGCCTCATGGTTAGGCCCAGTTTTCTTTCAAACTGTCGGATGTGTTTGCATGCGAGGCAAACAAAAAACTGCCCCGTAAAAGGGCAGTTTAACATTAAGGTAAATTTCATGGATGGTGGATTATTTCAACCCGCGCCGCTCAAGCAGGGGGTCTTCGCTTGGTTCCTGCCCGCGGAATTTGATGTATTGTTCCATGGCCGGTGCATTGCCCACTTCTGCAAGGCAATATTTACGGAATTTTTCAGCCAGTTCCGTGTTGAAAATATCACCACTCTGTTTGAAAGCATCAAAGGCATCTGCATCCAATACAGCAGCCCATATATAAACATAATACCCGGCAGAATAACCGCCACTGAAAATGTGCTGGAAGTAAGTACTGCGGTACCTGGGAAGAATTTCATCAATCAGTCCGATTTCATCCATTTTCTCTTTTTCAAACGCATTCACGTCTTCAATGGTTTGGTCTGGTGTAAGTGTGTGCCAGTCAAGGTCAAGCAGTGAAGCCGCCAGGTATTCAACCGTGACAAACCCCTGGTTGAAATGCCCGCTTTCCTGTATTTTTTCAATCAGCTCTTCCGGCATGGTTTCTCCGGTTTCGTAATGTTTTGCGTAGTGACGCATTACCTTTGGTTCGCCGGCAAAATTCTCCATGATCTGTGAAGGAAGTTCCACATAATCACGTGGTACAACACCTGCAGTACGCCTGTATTTACCATCGGTAAACAAACCATGCAATGCATGGCCAAATTCATGGAAAAGTGTGTTGGTTTGGTCCCATGAAAGAAGTGAAGGGGTTTTCTCAGTTGACGGCGGAAAATTGGTTACAATGGACACCAAGGGGTGAACACGGTTGCCGTCTTTATCATAAGTTGCTTCACGAAACCCGGTACACCATGCACCGCCGCGTTTGCTGTCGCGGGTATAGTAATCCAGGTAAAGTAAGCCTGTCAGGCTACCGTCTTTCTCACTCACTTCATACACTTCGACGTTTTGGTGATATACCGGAATGTTGTCTATTTTTTTGAAGTTGATGCCATACATTTGGTTGGCTACCCAAAACATACCGTCACGTACGTTTTCAAGCTTTAGATATGGTTTCAATTGGGATTCATCAAGATCGTATTTTTGTTTCCTTACTTTCTCTGCATAATACCACCAGTCCCAAGGTGCAAGAGAAAAATCCCCGCCTTCATCATCAATGATTTTTTGCATGTCATATACTTCCGTTTTGGAAACCGGTAATGCTGCATCCCATAGTTTCATCAGAAAATCCTCAACCGCTTCTGGTGATTCAGCCATGTTTTTTTCGATAACGTAATCAGCATGATTGACATAGCTAAGTAATTCAGCTTTTTCAGCCCGTTTTGAAACCATTTTTTTGATGATGTCTTTGTTATCATATTCATCGCCGTTATCGCCCCGCATGAAATAGCCACGGTAAAGTTTTTCCCTCAGATCACGATTCTCAGCGTAGGTAAGGAAAGGTATCATAGACGCACGTGTGAGCCCGAAAGCCCATTTGCCTTCTTCATCCATGTTTTTGGCTTTTGCGGCAGCACCTTCAATAACAGATTCAGGCAGTCCGGCAAGGTCTTCCTTTTTGTCTATCAGCAGGACAAAATTTTCGTTGGTTTCTGCCAGCACATTATCCCCAAACTCAAGGCTCAGCATACTGAGGTCTTTGTTCAGTGAACGAAGGGTTTCTTTATCTTCCTCATTCAGGGCAGCGCCATTGCGGATAAAATCTTTATAATATTTTTCAACCACACGAATCTGGTTGTCATCCAAACCGGATTCATGGCGATTGTTGTAAACGGTTTCTATGCGTTTAAACAAATCCTCATTGAGCATAATGTTACTGGAATGTTCGCTCATCAGTGGGCTAACTTCTTTGGCTATGTTTTGAAGTTCTTCATTGCTGTCTGCTGATTTTAAATTGTAAAATACACCAGATACCTTGTCCAACATTTCACCGGAACGGTCGAAAGCCAGTATTGTGTTTTCAAATGTAGGATCTTCTTTGTTTTCCGCAATTTCCTTGATCTCTGCTTCTTCACGCTTCATGGCTTCTTTAAAAGCCGGCATGAAATGTTCGGTTTTGATTTTGTCAAATGGTGGTGTTTCATGTGGCGTATCCCAGGTTTGGAAAAAGGGATTGTCAGTTTGTTGTTCGTCCTGTTTGTCAGTATTACAGGATACCGCAAACAAAATCAGGGGGAGTGTCATAATCAGAAGTTTTTTCATAATATCAGAATGTTTTGTTGTTTATATACTAAAGTTTCGGAGGACATTTTTCCGCGTAAATCAATGACTTCATTTTTATAAAGTTGGGTAAAATGCACCTCTTTTTATATTTAATTGCTT
>CAZGPW010000127.1:0-24712 GCA_964527535.1 uncultured Bacteroidales bacterium | reverse complement strand
TATACCTCAGAATTCATAAAATCATATCAGGGCTAAAGCCCTTTCTTTTTTATATTTCGCCTCAAAACCCCGACATAAATGCCGGGGTTAACCGGCTCTAATTAAGTACACGCTTACCCCCCATCCTTCAGGTCGGGGGTGATAAGAACATGAAGGATGGAATGGGCTTTAGCCCGGACAGTATAATTTAGATTGACAAGCGTTTATTTTTTCTAATTCTTAATTTTTACTCAACAGTAATAATTCAATCATTACCATTACCCACTAAGTTTGCAGTAGAACCAGAAAATTATTACCCAATGTAAATTTTTATATAAAGTGGTCTTCCATTAAAATAACAGTAAACCTTTTTTTGCTAATTTAAACTTTTCCATTAAATTCGTGGCAGAACCAACAAATCTTATCCCATGAGAGAACTTGCAAAGCGATACTCTGGAACAAATAAAGTTGGATTTCGATGCCTTGAAAATGATATTATTATCAGGTATTTCTATCCTGAAGATGATCTTTGCTGTTTTGTTAAATATTACTGGATGGTACAGGTTAAGGATATGGAAAAATTAAATAAACTTGCAATCATTTCTCCTTCCGGATATCCCGAACTCATTTTCCATTTTGGCGATAATATCAGTGCTTCTGCCTTAGATGGGAGTTATCCAAAAACGTCTTTCGATTCCTTTATTGCCGGACAAATTACACAGCCAGTTCATTTGCATTTCAAAAACCACATCAACTGCCTTTGTGTTAAGCTTCAACCATATGCTTTGAAAGCCCTGTTCAATATCAAAAGTTCAGAATTCACAAACAGAGCTATAAGCTTGAATCAGATTTGCCCAAACATGCAAAAAGATATTTATGAACAGCTATCTGAGGCAAACAATTACACTATGAGAATATGCATTATTGAAGATCATTTGAGGTCATTATTAAAAAAACATTTTAATAGCAATAATTCAGCCACATGGGCTGCAATTAATCACTTAAAAGTCAATATAAACTACAATAACAGAGACCTTGAGCAATTAATTCATATGAGTAAGCGTACAATACAGCGCAGAGTTTTGGAAGATGTTGGCCTGAGTCCAAAGCAACTGAGAAGAATATTTCGTTTCAACAAAGCTTATCACCTTATAAAGTACAATACAAATTTAGATTTGCAGGATTTGTCATTTCAACTGGGCTATTATGATTTGTCTCACATGATCAATGAGTTTAAAGAATTTACTGGTAGTTCGCC
The DNA here is from genome assembly GCA_964527535.1 of uncultured Bacteroidales bacterium. Classification (GTDB taxonomy): domain Bacteria; phylum Bacteroidota; class Bacteroidia; order Bacteroidales; family ML635J-15; genus JAQIBY01. The sequence goes on along the minus strand of CAZGPW010000127.1, from coordinate 23,475 downwards.
TGTAAGATACTTTAAATCTGAAGATCCTTTTAATGGCCTTTTTGCAGGTATTTTATAAGTATTCACATTTTGTCGCTTTTTTCCAATGTTATATTTGTATATATTATTTTATTTGGTGCTGTAAACTAAAATCTTATTGTTATGAAGAATTTATTTTATTTAACATTGGTATTGACTCTAATTACTATGCTTCTATTTTCCTTGTCTTGTAAAAAGGATGAAGACGACGATGAAAACAATGAAAAGACAGCCTTGGTTGTTCCTGTCGATTTTGGATCAATTCAAGCTGCTATAGATGCTTCCAGTGATGGAGATACTGTATTTGTGCAAGAGGGTACTTACAAAGAGAACATCACTTTTAAAGGGAAAAAGATTATCGTTCAAAGCCTAGAACCTGAAAATTCAGATGTTGTAAACAACACAGTTATAGATGGAAATGAACAGGGAAGGGTTGTTACTTTCAACAGCGGGGAAACAGAGTCTTCTATTTTAAACGGATTCAAAATTATCAATGGGGATGCCGGAACCTCCTCTGATGGTGGAGGTATTATAATTACAAACTCCTCAACCCCTGTTATAAAAAACAATGTCATTAGCAACAATACGGCGAGGTATGGAGGCGGTATTTTAGTTAGCGGAGAAGCTGATCCGCTAATTCAGAACAATATCTTTGAATCTAATGTATCAGAGAGTTCAAGGGGGGCAGCTATTTATGTAATTGACAAATCATCTGCTACGATAGAGAACAATACTTTTCAGGATCATGTTGATGTTGATGGAGTTATCCATATTGGCAGTACTTATACAGATGAATCCTACGCTGATATCTCCGGAAATGTAATTCAAAACAATACAACAGATTTTGGCACAGGTGGAATAAAAGTTACTGCAGTCTCTTCAGCAAATATTACAAACAACACGATTACTGACAATACAGGCGGTGGCGATTTTTCTGCTGGTGGTATAACTATCAGCAAAAACTCACAGGCAGATATTTTAAATAACACGCTCACTGGTAATTATGCAAAGACAAATGGAGCGATTGTCGTTCATGATGAGTCGGATGCCAACATTACTGATAATACAATTACCGGAAATAGCGCTGGCAATGCAGAGGAGAATTATGGAACGGGGGGAGGAATAACGATAACTTACAATTCTACTGCCGAAATTTTGGATAACATTATTTCTGAAAACGAAGCCTGGGACACTAATCACGGTGGTGGCGGGATAATAATCAGCTATTCCTCTACGGCTACTATTAATAATAATCAGATTACAGACAATACTGCTTATCGCTATGGAGGAGGTATTTATGTTCGATTTGACAGCAATTATGTAACAATTACCAACAATGAAATTACCGGAAATCAGGCAGATGGATATGGAGCATCTAATGGTGGTGCGGTATATCTTAGAAACATAGTGGAAGCTAATGTATATGGAAATACCGTATCAGATAATTGGGCAGAAAAATATTGTGGAGGAATATACGTTGACAATACTGTTGACGTTCTGAAAGGTTCAAATGATGATGATTGGACAGTAATGAATTATCCTCCCCAGGAAGAAATCCACAATACATATTCAAACAATACACATGGTGATAATACCTACCAGGGTGCTCATGTGTTTTTTGATGATTAAAAAAGCTGTATCTGTGGAAATACCGATATTACATCTCATCAATGTTGAGAGATTTTAAGTTCTTTATAAAATTACAGCACCCGGTAAAAGCATTTTACCGGGCATGCTGTTTTAGTCGGTTCTTCTCAAATATAATGCGCTATGATTAACCCGCTGCTTGCCAGGAATCTGGCATTACAGCCATGGCTATTCAGACCCACTACACCAAAGCTCCGGCTTCTTTACCCTGATTGTAAACGCCCGTTAACGAATCATGCAGAACCTTAGCTTTTACGGTTTTTGTTTTTCCTTTATGTTCACCATCAATCTGCATGTCCTGACCTGGTAAAAGATCAAGCGTAACACTATTACAAGAGTGAACACGCACATGTTTGACCTTATGTATATTACCGGTAAAAAAGGCCACAAGCATACGGAAAATATAGTGCCACCGATAGGGCTTTATCACCACAATTTCCAACTTGCCATCATTGATATTCCCTTGTGGATTGATAACCGCTCCATTTCCATATACATGAGTGTTAAGTAAAACCACCATCACTGCTTTATACCGTATAACAGGCTGTCCCGGGCAACGGACTGTACAATGAAATTCTGAAGGCTTGTTTAATTCCCTGAAAAACTGACGGGCATAACCATAAAAGCCGCGAATACGCTCTTGATCAAAGCGGCGGATGATGCGTGCATTCATTCCCAAATCACACAAGTGTATGGCCAGGTGGTTATCATTAATCCGTAACTGATCAATGGTTTTGGTCTTTCCTTTAGCAAGTACATCTAAAGCATGTTCTACATCATTTGGTATTCCCAGTTCGGTGGCCATTCCATTGGCCGATCCGGTGGGCACTATACCCAGTGGGATATTCTGGTTCAGCAACTCTGAAGCCAGAAGGTTTACGGTTCCGTCTCCACCTACTGCAACTGCAAGATCCGGACGAATATCACGCAGTTTTTTTGCAATTCTTTCGCGATCAGACTTCCCTGTTGTTTCAAGAAAATGTAAGTCAATCGACTCATTGTTATAATAATCAGTAATCAGGCGTTGCAGATCAATATCACCTTTGTTTCCAGCTACCGGGTTAATAACAAACAGCCATGTCATTTTTTTTGTTACATTCATGAAATATTATTTTTGAACCTTTTCTTGCATGAACTAAAGATACAATGAAAAACATGATTATACAAATAAATCAGAAGAGAGGCTTAAATTGTCAACTGTTTATCCCGCAGGGAATTTTTTAGGGACCAACTGATTTGGGATAATATTATCTACTTAGCGGCTGCTGAAAAAGACTGAAAAGTTTGATGTAAAAAGCATTATTGAAATCCCCTTTAACAAAAACAACCTTATATTTGTTATTCATGAAAGATCAACGATTTTAGCTATTGAATGAAAAATATGGACAATTAGTAAAACGATTAAAATGACGGTAATCACAAAAACATTTCGTTATATTCTTCGCAAAACCAGCAGCCCCTTTAGAATGATGCGTCTTTGGATAAAACACAAGCTGGGTTGGCTGGATATACCTATCATTGTGCCATACATGGGATTTAGCAATGGTTGTGATGTTTACATTCATGGAAGTGTAATGGAAAACAAAGGATTGAAAAAACCTCACACCAAACAATCTCTTTTTGCCAATATGCTGGCCATGATAAAGCGTTATGTAAGTGATGAAATTAGTGGCGTGCGTATAGAAGTATCCTGTAGAAATAAAAAAAAGATTATTGAGACCAGTGCTTTGGGTATCTTTCATTGTCAATTTAGCTTTCCCGGTTACAAAATTTCTGAATCATATTTTGAGACCGTACATTACAGGCTAATAGATAAGGTTGTTGAGCAACAACCTTTAGTGGAAGCTGAAGGTCAGGTTCTGGTTGTTCATCAGAGGCTGGCTTTGGGCATTATTTCAGATATTGATGATACCATCATGGTTTCACATTCAATCAAGCCGCTCAGAAAAATAAGGCTTATGCTTTTTAAGAATGCTTTTGGCCGTGTGCCTTTTAAAGGGGTTTCCGCCCTTTATCAGGCGTTGCATAAAGGACGGAAGGCACAGGATAGCTTTAACCCAATATTTTATGTATCCAGCAGTGAGTGGAATCTGTACGATTTATTGGAAGATTTCTTTAATATCCGTGACATACCTGCTGGCCCCCTGTTGTTGCAGGAGTTGCAGCATAGCATTGTCAAATTCTGGAAGTCCGGTGGGGGTACTCACAATCATAAACTTTTGAAGATAGGCTTACTTCTTTCTTTTTTTGAAGATTTATCATTTATCCTTATAGGAGATAGCGGACAACGCGATCCGGAATTATATTTACAAGCAGTTAAAAAATATCCCGACCGGATAAAGGCCGTCTATATCCGGTGTGTTGGCAAACGCAAAAAGAAAAAACACCTGGAAATTGCCAGGCAAATGGAGAGTTTCAATGTCCCCATGTTGTTGATAAATGATTCATCTGAAATGGCTCAGCATGCCATAGAGCAGGGATTTATTGACCCAGACTTGATTCCGGATATTTTTAAACAGACAAAAAAGGATATACAGAAAGGGTAGGGTAATCGTGTTTTTCTTTGGTTATCAGTTTTTGGAAATGTAAATTATTTTGCGTTTGACTTTTTTGACGGGCGTCATTCCGGATTGAATGCATCATGGTATAAGTATTTTTCTTATGCAGCCTGACGCAGGCCGGTATCCTGCCATGGGGGATGCAGAGCTGTTTGCCTGGCCGGCAGATTGACTGGCAATGAAATCCTGTCCGGGCAGCTAGCAACAGCCTGCATCCCCAATGGCAGATAAAGGCCGGAGGCAGAGACCATTATTATCAGTGGCAACAGGTTTTCCGCTGCCCAAAAAAAACGTGAAAAGTTTCTGATCCGGCGTGAAGTGTGCTGTATTTTAAAACAGAAAAGGGCTTGCAGGGCAAGTATATTCTCATTTTTTGTATTTAATGCCATTTAATGCCTCTTTGTGGATATTTAAGGACCTCAGTCAAAAAAAAGCCGGACATTATCTGTTTCTATTTGATGCCAATTATCACAAAAAAACTATCTTTGTTTCAAAGAAATTAATGCAATTATAATGAAACATCCTGAAGTTACCCTGAAAACTGCTGCCAAACTTGGCATCAATGAAGAAGAATTTGCCCTGCTACAAAAATACCTGGGGCGCAAACCCAATTTTACAGAACTCAGCATATATTCCGTGATGTGGTCGGAACACGCCAGCTACAAGAATTCCATCCGCTGGCTGAAAACCCTTCCCCGCGAAGGTGGTAAATTACTCACAGAAGCGGGTGAAGAAAATGCCGGACTGGTAGATATCGGTAACGACCTGGCATGCGCTTTCAAAATTGAATCACACAATCATCCCTGTGCCGTAGAACCATACCAGGGAGCAGCCACCGGCGTGGGCGGCATCAACCGTGATATTTTTACCCTCGGCGCCCGTCCCATCGCTCAGCTTAATTCATTGCGCTTTGGCAATCTCAAAAACGACACCACTAAATGGATGATCAAAGGCGTGGTTAAAGGCATCGGCGACTACGGGAACTCGTTTGGTGTTCCCGTTGTTGGTGGTGAAGTGTTTTTTGATGAATCATACAATACAAACCCCCTTGTCAATGCCATGAGTGTTGGGATATTGGAGAAAGATAGCATGGTATCAGCCATCGCTAAAGGAAATGGCAACCCTGTGTTCATTGTGGGTTCATCTACCGGTAAAGACGGCATTCACGGTGCTACCTTTGCTTCTGCCGATATTACCGAAAATTCTGCCGACGATATTCCCAGTATTCAGGTTGGCGACCCTTTCCAGGAAAAACTCCTGCTTGAAGCTTCACTCGAACTCATTGAAAGTGGCGTGGTAGTTGGCATGCAAGACATGGGGGCTGCCGGCATCATTTGCTCAACTTCCGAAATGTCGGAAAAAGGAAATTCAGGCATGCGCATTGACCTCGACAAGGTTCCTCTCAGGCAAAAAAACATGGAAGCATGGGAAATATTACTTTCCGAATCGCAGGAACGCATGCTGGTGGTAATCAAAAAAGGCAAAGAAGATACCGCCAAAAAAATATTCAATAAGTGGGACGTCAATTGCGTCCAAATTGGCGAAGTCATTGACGAAGACAAGCTGTATTTTTCGTACAAAGACAAATCAGAAGCCGAAGTACCGGCATCCAGCCTCGTGCTTGGCGGAGGAGCACCTGTTTATGAACGTGAATACACCGAACCGGCTTACATAGCAGAAAGTAAAAAATTCAATATCAACGATGTGCCCCAACCGAAAAATTACAAAAAAATCGCTGAATTTCTCCTTTCCCTGCCTAACATCGCTTCCAAACGCTGGGTGGTGGAACAATACGATTCCATGGTACGAACCAACAACATGAGTACCAATAAGGTGTCGGATGCAGGTGTAGTTAATATCAAAGGCACCAACACTGCGCTGGCATTGACAACGGATTGCAACAGCCGCTACGTGAAAGCAGACCCATATAAAGGTACCATGATAGCCGTGGCTGAAGCTGCCAGAAATGTGGCATGTTCAGGAGCTGCACCAACGGCCATCACCAATTGCCTCAATTTCGGGTCACCTTACAACCCCGAAGCATACTGGCAATTTGTCAATGCGGTGAAAGGCATGGGCGATGCATGCCGTAAATTCAACACACCGGTAACCGGCGGAAACGTAAGTTTTTACAACCAGACAACCAAAAACGGCAAAACCGAACCCGTCTTCCCTACCCCTACTATTGGGATGCTTGGCATCATGGAAGACAAATCATATCATACCGGACTGGGTTTTAAACGCAAAGGCGATATGATATTCCTGCTGGGCAAATCCAATAATGACATCGCCTCTTCCGAATACCTGTATCATTATCATAACATTAAAAACACACCGGCTCCGCATTTTGATTTGGATTTTGAATTAAAACTCACAGAAATGCTGCAAAAACTTGCCAAAGAAAAACTTGTCGAATCCATGCACGATGTATCAGACGGTGGTTTGTTCGTCTGCCTTGCCGAATCTTCCTTTGATAATAACCTGGGCTTTGATATCACAAGCGATGCCGAAGTCAGAAAAGATGCTTTTCTCTTTGGGGAAGCACAAGGACGAGTTGTCATCAGTGTTGACCCCGAGAAAGAATCGGATTTTATTGACCTGATGCTTGATATGGACTTTCCGTTTTCTACCCTCGGCCACGTTACCAAAGGGGAAATTCGTGTGGACGATATTTCATTTGGCTTTGTCAAAGACATCAAAAAAATCTACAACACAGCCCTTGAAAAACATATCGAGGAATAATAAGAATGGACAAATACCACCACGATCATGCCGGCCATGATGTTGATAAGATGTTCAACGGTATTTCGGGCAGCTACGATTTTCTCAATCACTTCCTGTCCCTAAGCATCGACAGGTTATGGCGCAGAAAACTGCTCAACATCATCAAAAGCCACAATCCTGATAAGGTGCTGGACATTGCTACAGGCACCGGCGACATGCTAATTCTAATGAAAAAAGCCGGCATCAAAAAGCTGCACGGCATTGACCCGTCAGAAACCATGCTCAGCATTGCCGGGAAAAAAGTAAAGAAACGAAAAATACAAAGCCATATCAAGCTTCACCACGGATACGCCGAAAATTTGCCTTTCCCCCCGGAAAGCTTTGATTTTATCACCACGGTGTTTGGCGTGCGCAATTTTGATGACCTGCAAACATCCTTGCAAGAGAGCATGCGGGTTTTAAAACCACAAGGCCACATTTCCATCCTCGAGTTTTCTATGCCGGCGCATCCACTGATAAGAAATGCGTACCTGTTCTACCTCAACAAACTCATCCCTTTCGTGGGGGCGTGTATTTCAGGCGATAAAACGGCCTACAAATACCTATCCCGGTCCATTCAGTTATTTGCTGAGCATACTGACGTTCCTGGAATGCTTGGGCAAAGTGGATTCCATGTCACACAAAACACCCCCTTGTTTTTTGGGGTTGCCCGCATCTACACCGCCGTTAAATAATGCTATTGATTTTTAGGGCAGCGGGACATTTTTCTTTATTATAACATGGTCTCTGCATACGGCCTCAATCTGCACAGCAGCACGCTGGTGTTTGTGTTATATCAAATGATGCTGAAATAAAATCATAAAAAAGGTGAAAATTATTTGGTTTTTGAACATATGTTCATTATATTTGTACGATAAAATTAAAAGTAACAATTGTATAACTTAAAAAAAGGAGGTTATTATGCCAAGAGGAGATAAAACAGGTCCAAACGGACAAGGTCCGTTAACAGGACGTAAAATGGGATTCTGCACAGGAAACAATCAACCCGGATTCATGTCTGATGCTCCCGGCCGGGGCATGGGACGCCGTGGTGGCTTTGGCCGTGGCAGTGACGTTGGCTCTCAAAGCATGAGTTACGGCCGTGGCTTAGGGCGCGGAAGAGGTTATGCATGGAATGCCGGATATCAAAATCCTGCCATGGATGAAAAAGGCGAAGCCAACATGCTGAAAGCTGAAAGCCAGCGCCTCGAAAGCGAGCTTAATGCCATTAAAAAGCGCCTTGAAGCTCTTGAGAAATAATTTCCTGGTTACCAAACCATATCCTGAGCAATCAGGATAATCTGGCGGCAGAAAGGAAAGGTATTTTCCATCCATCTTATTTCTTTCTGTCCGCCTTTTTTCGCATATTTGTCATTAAATTACAAAAAAGTTATGCCAAGACGTAAACGCATGCGACGTGTTTCTCAACTACCCGGTCACGAGGGGTTTCAAGCTGTCAGGTCACCAAAAGCCAGCAGCAGAAACCTGCCGCCCGTGGTGTTGCATATTGAAGAGTACGAAGCACTTAAGCTGATGGATTACGAATTGATGAATCAGACAGATGCAGCAAAATATATGGATATATCCAGGCCTACCCTCACAAGGATTTACGAATCCGCACGGCAAAAAATGGCTCAGGCACTGGTTGAAGGCAGAAGTCTGAATATCAGCGGAGGCAATTATGAAATGGATCATATTTGGCACAAATGCCTGGATTGCGGAGCACAGTTTTCTGACAACAAAGAAATTTTATGTCCATTTTGCGGCAGCAGTCAAACAGAAATTATAAACAAGTAAAAAGGGATATGAAACGAATTGCCATTGCGTCTGAGAGTAAAGACATAAACGCCAACCTGGCTTACAGGGCAGGGAAGTGCCCCTGGTTTTGCATTTTACATCCGGATGGAAAAACCAGTTTTGTTGAAAACCCGGGTTACATAGCGTCCGCAGCATTCGGACTCCATGCGTTCAAATTTCTTGAAGCTCAGAACGTAAATACAATAGTTGCCAGATTTTTTGGACCAAGGTTCCAGGAATTAAGCAGGGAAACAGGCATTAATCTTATTGTGCCGCCACCTCATATCTACAAAGTAAAAAGCATTATTGAATCGTTTAACTCATAAAAATTAATTTATTTATGCCAAACTATAATCGAAAAGGGCCGGAAAATGAAGGTCCACGGACAGGCCGGAAATTAGGTCGTAGTCACTCTGAAAACAAAGGACTTAGCGAGGAAGAAATTGCACGTAAAAACGCTGACCAGCCAAGAGAAAGGCAAGGCAGAGGCCGTAGAGACGGAAGCGGCAAAAACCAAGGCGACAAAAGGCATTTCAATTCAGTAAGCCAAAAAAGGGGGAAACGCGGTCCAAACAGGAAACATGCTTCCAACAACGATGATGCCCGTGGCCGTGGACAAAGTGGCAGAGGCCGTGGACAGGGAAAAAGCCACCAGAATAAGTAATTAAATGTCTATTGCTTTATTTTCTACTATCCTGAACATTATCACATTTAAGCCCACACAAAAGTTTACTCAAATACGATGTTTTGGAATGGGTTGTGCGTTAATGAAGGAAAATTGAGTTATTCAGGCCTGAATCGAAACGTAATGGTGCCGCTCTGCCGTACTTTAGCATTGTTATCGGCATTAAACCTGGATTGTTTAGCTGAAGCCACAGCTTTATCAATACAATGGCTTTCACAAGCAGTGCACCCACCTGGTTTCATGTGTGCATTTACAACCTTACCAGACCTGTCCACCACTATATTAACAATCACATAACCATCGCAATTGGCAACTGAGGGTTTGGGGATATTTTCGGCTGCTCTTCCAGCCAGTGACCATCCATTGCCTGCCACACTTCCGGAGCCGGGGCCCTCTCCGTCACCGTCTCCACCATCTCCACCATCACCTGAGCCGGGATTGCCTGCCCCTTCCCCATCTGCTTCGCTGTCTGATGTATTGCCCCAGTTTGTGTTTAATATATCCTGAACATTATCGTTAACCTCTTCCTGTTGTTCCTCTTCGTTTTCCTGAGTTTCATTTGTGATTTGTTCTTCTGATTCCTCAGTGGTATTATAATCCGGCAATTCAGGAGCTTCTTCAATATCCTGTGTCATGTTTGATTCGGGCGTACTTTGTGTTTCGTTGGTGCTACTTGATTGGGATGACGACTGATTGCTGGCAACCGATGGACCAGGGTCAGGGCTACCACTGCCGGAACCACCAAAATCAAGCACAATGCCTTCTTCCGGGGGTGGCGGGTCTGGCTTATACAAGCCCAGGAACAATAAAAGCACTGTCACGATGGCGAGATAGACAATCACGCCGATGATGGCTTCTTTATGTTTTTTCTCAAAAATCATACTTAATCCAGTGGTCTGGTTGCCAAAATGAGTTTATATTCATTGTTTTTGGCAATATTCATTATTTTCACAACCTCTTCAATGGGAACGGATTTGTCAGCATGCAACGATACAGTAGGATCTTCTTCGTCTTCCAGCATGGTACGCAACCTGCCTTCAATCTGTGAAAAAGGCACTGAGCTTCGTGTATCTGCTGTCCCAACATAATACAAATATTCTCCACCATTATCTTTAATGGAAATTGTGGTGATGGGTGTTGCTCTGGTCTGGTTGTTGCTTTGGGGCAGTAATAATTTAATGGCATTTGGTGCCACCAAGGTACTGGTTACCATAAAAAATATCAACAAGAGGAACACTATATCCGTCATGGAGGACATACTGAAACCTGCGTTTATTTTATTTCTTGAACGTAATGCCATAGCAATTTGCTTTATGCGGGTTCATTAAGAATGTCCATAAATTCTGTTGTCCTGGATTCCAATTGACTGACCAGGTTGTCAATCCGTGACACAACAAGGTTATAAGCAAAATAGGCGATAATACCAACAATCAAACCACCCACAGTGGTTACCATTGCGGTATAAATCCCATTGGAAAGCAGTTGCACATCAATGTTGTTGCCGGCACTGGCCATATCAAAAAACGCCTGAATCATTCCGATAACGGTACCAAGAAACCCAATCATGGGCGCACCACCTGAAATGGATGCCAAAACCGGCAATCCACGCTCAAGCCTTGCAACTTCCTGCTTTCCGACATTTTCCACCGCAGCGTTGATATCATTCAAAGGGCGGCCTATGCGTTTTATCCCCTTTGCCAGCATCCGTGCCAACGGACTGTTGGTGGTGCTGCATGTTGTCATTGCGGCATCCACATTGCCTTTCTGGATATTTTCCTTGATGTTGTTCATAAATTGCTGGTCATCTTTGGATGCTTTTTTGACAGCCATGAATTTATCCACAAAAATATACACAGCAATAATGGACAATACACCCAATATTATCATTATCACGCCGCCGTGCTGGGCCATTTCCAAATAGGAAATCTTTTCTGTTCCCTGGCTTGCTGCCTGGGCTGCAGTATCAGAAACTGCGGAAACATTTTGTAACAAAACCATAATACTATTATTTTTAAAACGAAATTACTATAATTTTAGGCCATATCATGAATCAATCATCTTTTTTATTAACAATTCCGTGTTAAGAATATGTCGCTTTTATCCTATAACGTATGAGTGGTACGAATTCGTACTTGCAGGCTGTTGAAAAAAGGCCAACAGGTAAGTTCCTGTTTGAGCTTAGCCACTGATGTTTTCCAGGCAACAAATTTTGGCATATAAATAATATGAGAATCTGAAACAATACCTGAATTTTATCATTTCTTTGCGGTTCTTTGCACTTCTGCGACACAACCTACTATACTGCAGAGTTACGCCGAGAAGCGCTAAACACCGCAGAGGAATGGGGGTAATGATTATAAGAAATTTCAATAACCTGTCAGGAGACCGAAGTCCGGATTCCGTAGTCAGCTGCAAACTCCCGTCTTCCGTCTCCGGACTGTTTCATCATTTAATGTTCACTTTTAATTCATGAGTTCAGTCTAAAAAGTCATTACCCTGCCACCAAGACACAAAGATTCAAAGTATCATAAAGTTAAAAAATATTGTAATTCAATCCTTTGTGCATCTTTGTGTCTTCGTGACTACCGTCATGCGTCGGTACAAGTGTGTGGGATTTTTCATTTTTTTGATTTCTTAGACTGGACTCATTCATAATCCATCAACATCATGATAAATTTTCAATAACAATATGGAAACTTAAGTAATCTTTCAGATATTCATTATAAATAATCTCACTTACCCGCAATTACCATTAATCTCTCGCAACGGCTAAAAAGAAACCGGGGCGATGTTTGATACGTATTCAAATAGAAACACAGATTTCTAATGTGGAATAAAACCGGATAATATGCTTTATATAATAATTTTTTACTTATTTTTGGATAAAAAACAGTACCATGTCAAAAGCCAGGTCATGCTTTTTAATATTAATCAATTTATGTCTTATTCATGTGCTATATGCACAAAATGATAGCATTCCGTCAATAAACAACCTAAAACAGGAAGAAATCTTCCGACCTGACAAATTTAATACGTGTTGGGGTGTGGGTACCGATTATGGTGGCATCGGAACAAAACTCTTAGTATATCCGCACAAATGCACAGGCATATTTGCGGGCGTTGGTTACACACCGGCAGGGATGGGATACAATGCTGGCATAAAATTGCGGTACATTAATGATACCATTACATGCTTTTTTCAACCCTTTCTTACAATGATGTATGGAATCAATTTTATGGTGCTTGTGGAAAACCAACCTTCATTGAATGAAACATTCAGAAGTTTTACCGCCGGTGCAGGCATTGACATCAGACCAAAATTCATGGACCCTTTGAGCTTCTCATTCAGCGTTTTATATCCTCATAAAAGCAAAAAGGTATTGGATTATAAAAATAAGATAATATCAAATCACAACGTCATATTTTACAATGAAAGGCTCATCGCATTTTCCATGGGCATAAATTTTCGGATAAAATAGACTGAACACTATATTTTCTTATCTCCTTTATTTTCTAATACATATAAAATCTCATGTGGCCTAATGCTTATCGTTTTCTCCACTATGGACTGTGAATTGGCCTGTTTGAAAGATACAACCATAATAATGAGGCAAATTGCCCGTGACCTCTAAAACATTAACAGCATACCTGGCACTCTGCTTTGATTTTACAGTCATAATAAAATGCAAAAACTAAAACAAAGTAACAATAAGCAATTAGCTCACAACCAAGACCTGTGATCTTGCACATTTAAAAACAGGACAATGGTGAAATATATTTCTATAAACAATCCCGAAGCAAAATAATTAAACAGTTTGCTCCCGGCCTGATATGCAGGTTTATCAATAACTGCAATATTAGAAACCCGACACCAGGTGTTTTTCAAGATTAACAATAAAAAAGAAAGACTTAGTCTTCTTTCTCACACTCATATTCAGAGTTATAATCATCTTCGAACCATAATTCGTCACTGGTCAGCCTGGTAATTTCCCACTCTTCTTTATCTCCATCAACATCAACTTCAATAGTTTCTTTACCGTCTTCCCATTCCCACTCGCCTTCATAGCTATAGTTATAGTTTGCTCCATAGTATGAATGCTTAAAGGTCATTTCAAAATCGCCATCATCTTCAAACTCCAGATAAACGTCATAACCAGGATTATCTCCATCGATTTTATCAATTTTCCATTCGCCGGTCAAACGGGCGGTTTTTGTACGAAGGCTGAATGCAGGCCCTTCATCATAAGTTGAACAGCTGTTAAAGTTAAGCATGATAACTACCGCTGCAACCAACATGAGTTTTTTACTGTACTTCCTCATAATTTATTTTTTTTTGATTAGTATAGAATTTAATTTTTTTTCTTTATTGTTGTTAGCTTCTTCTTTATCGTTTTCTTTTTTCCAAAAGACTACATTTTTAGTCTGAATGGCTTTCCTGTGGTAATCATAGAGAGGAGAGAGCATGCCGGGCCTTTTGGTTCCCGGGATAATCTGTACATCATAAATCTCCTCAACAGTTGACAAATACCGAATTTCACCAATAAAACGTCCGGCTTCAATATCATAAACAATGACCCCTGCTTGTTTTGACATCTCAGAAACAGGCAATTTGTTAAAAGTTTTACTTGATTCACGTATTTTGGACATGCCGATAAAAATATATCTACCCATAGATGCCATGCCACGTATAAAAGCCGGATATTCTGCTTCAACTGAATATTTTTTGTTTTTGGGATCAACTTTAATCAATTGGCCGGAAGCCGATAAAAGCACATAAAGTTCCCCGTTGATAATGCGGGGGGAATGCGGCATAGCAAGTCCTTCCAAAATAATTTCACCACCTGGAGTTTTCATTAATATCCCGGTGTTTGTGATGTCTTTGCGCCAACCTTCTTTAATATCTGTTTGACTGAGTGCAGTAACAAAGGCAGGTGCTCCATCTTCCATTGCCATTCCATTCAAATGACATCTGTCTTCGGGGGTGATTTTGGAGATAAAAGGTGGTTTCCACCGGGGATGAAAACTAAAATCAACATCATAGGTTGACAGGCAGGAAAATCTTGTGTTGACGCCCCACATCCGGCCTTTTCCAAAACTCAGGTCATGCAAATCGGTTTCCCCACAATAATAAGTAGCCCTGGGTAAATATAATCGATCATAAAAACCCGGGTTTTCCGGATAGTTTTTTGCATTTACAGCCGTTCCTGAAAATATCTGTATCTCGTTAAGGGTAGCGACAGCCAGCCGATGCCCCATGACAGTAATACCCATGGGTTTTTTAAAGGACACCGGTACCTGAAACAAATTCCTGTCATCATTGGCTCCAATAAAAATAACTTTACCTGCCTGATATGTACTGATTGCAATTACAGAGCCTAACTCATGAAGTGCTTTGGCAACTCCTGCATCATAATGGATTTTAAATCTGTCACTCATAATGGTATCTAATTGCCTAATCAGAATATTGACCAAGCAAATATAATATTTATTATTAAACTATGTATAAAAATAAAAAAAATACGATGCTTTTTAACATAGAATTGTAAAGTATTTATAGTCAAGTTATAATATACTGAAAATAATTCAGGGAGAACCAAGCATACATTATCTGAATTGTGAACATGAATAATATACCCGGTTGGTCTATTTATTTGGTTCTACTGCAAATTTTGTGCAACCAAGGGCAGAGCCAAGCTTGCTTGAGCTATGCCGAGAGCAGCCAAAATTATTCAATTTTAATGGGTTATGATTAGCTGCCTGTTTACCTGATCTTTTTGTGATACCGTTAGTTTTCCTTTCTACCTTTCGAAAACAGGAAAATAATTACCTTTTCTATGTGAGCCTATGTGACCTACTGTGGTTCAAAAATTTGGAGACATCTCAGGTTGGAACCACATAGGCACAGTAGAGCACATAGGAATTCACATAGGATTAGCGATAAAAATCATCTGGCTAAACATTGAATGGATAAAAGAAAATTATAATAAATAATTAAAATCACATGAATTATTAGCTTTAGATATTCTTGGTTTTCCACTAAGTTTGCAGTAGAACCATTTATTTAGGACAATCTTGTGATCACACCTACCTGCTAAAATTGTATTTATGCTTTCAGTGCATCCGCAAACTGCCTTCCATACGCAACAAGTTCCTTTTTGTTGTCAGCATCGGGCCTGAATTTTATGGCCAGTGGCTCCAGTGGCGTTTTTAGTTTCAGCGATGATAACACCGGATTGATGATTTTTACCCCTTCCCCGCTCCATCCGTATGAACCAAAGGCTGCGGCCTGCTTGCCTTTGTCACGTATTGGGTTGATGAGGGCAAACATTTTGTACACAGGCAATAAAATATTTTGGTTGATGGTTGGGGAACCAATAAGCAAGGCATCTGCCTGAACAATTTTGCTGTCCAGGTCACCGGAAAGCATGTGCTCAATATCCACTGTTTCAACATCAATACCACGATCACGGATACCTTCCGCAATGCTTTCGGCCATCTCCCCGGTATAACCATAAGCAGAAACATAAGCAATCAACACCTTTTGGGTTGCGTGTTCATTGGCATCCACATAAGCTTGTGCACGTGCAGCGGATTTATCCACTTTGTCTTTCCATCCGGATGTTAATATTGGCCCGTGGCCGGGTGCAATCATTAGTATATCCATATCCTTGATCCTGTCAATGGCTTTCAGCATAAATTTGCTGAACGGTTTAAGGATCACATCAAAATAATAATTGAAAGCGTCTTCATAAGCGTCCTGATCAACTTCACTGTCAATCATTTCATCAGAACAATAATGCGCCCCGAAAGAATCGCAGGTAAACAGCACCTTATCTTCTTCCAGCCACGTGTACATGGAATCCGGCCAGTGCAGGTTGGGAGCGCTGATAAATTTCAATGTTTTATCGCCGAGGTCAAGGGAATCACCACCTTTTACCACCTTATGCTTAAACTCATCGCCAAGCATTTCTTTCAGGTATTTTATGGCCTGACCTGTGCCTATAACCGTAGCGTTGGAGGCAAGTTTCAATAGATGCTTCAATGAACCTGAGTGATCCGGCTCTGTGTGATTGAGCACGATATATTCCAGTTCTGAAACATCGGTGACCTGCTCCAGTTTTGCTTTATATACATCCCAGAATTTTTCTTTTGCTGTCTCTATCAACGTTTTTTTCTCTGCATTAATGAAAAAAGAATTGTAAGTGGTTCCATATTCCGTTTTCATTACAACATCAAAAGTTTCAATATCACGGTCAAGCACCCCGACCCAGCTTACATGGTCTGTCAGTTTAATAATTCTATTATCTTTCATTGTCATGATTTTTGTTTATGCTTCAACAAAGAAAAAACAAATTTTGTTCAATCCTGCTTTAAACAGATCATTTGTAACCAATCGGAAGGTTCAAAATAAGGTATTGGTCACCAGAGCCAGAAAAGTACGGGGTATGGGGATTGTTATTTTGAATTTTTCACCAAAAAGTGACCGAACCTTTTTAATAAAGCACTAAATGTTTATCTTCGTTGCAAAATGACTAACATGGAAAAGATTCAATTACAGGATAAAGCTTTTAAAATTTATCTGACAGAAAATGAGATAAATAAGCGGATTTCAGAACTTGCTGAACAGATCAATAAAACATACCAGGGAAAAGAAATTGTATTTGTTGGCATACTGAATGGCTGCTTTATGTTTGCTTCCGATCTGTTCAAACAACTGGAAATAGATTGCCGGATTTCATTTTTAAAACTGGCATCCTACCAGGGCACCCAAAGCACCGGAAAAATACGGCAATTGATAGGGCTGAATGAAGACATCAAAGGAAAAACTGTCATTATACTTGAAGATATCATTGACACAGGCATTACGATGGAGCATATCATTAGTCAATTAAAAGCGCATAACCCTTCTGAGGTAAAAATCGCCACCCTCTTGTTCAAGCCGGATGCATTTCAGAAAGATTTCTCCATTGATTACACAGGTTTTGATATCCCGGATAAATTCATTGTGGGATACGGTCTTGATTACAATGGACTGGGACGGAATTTGAGACATATTTACCAGATAAGATAATCACCTGTCCGATGTCCAAAGACAGACGCTGGAAAAATGATTAATCAACATGATATCATCATACTTCCAACTTCGGTCTTCGGCCTTCCGGTTGTTTAGTTAAGAATTATGTTGAGTTGAAAGAAAATTATTATTATTTTTGACTAATAAGTAACAATAAAAAAACTACAATGATAAACATTGCGATATTTGGCCCTCCGGGTGCCGGAAAAGGAACACAAGCTAAAATGCTGGCGGAGAAATATAAACTGGCCTATATTTCCACAGGGGATATTCTTCGTGAAGAAATCAAAGAAGTAACCAAACTGGGAAAAGAAGCCAAAGCAATCATTGACCGCGGCGAACTGGTTTCCGATGAGATCATCGTTCAGATCATTGAAGAGCGCATAAAAACCAACCTTGATGCCAGAGGTATTTTATTCGACGGCTTTCCCAGGACATACGCCCAGGCATATATCCTTGAGGGATTGTTGTTGAAAATGAACTCCAAACTTACCTGCATGCTCAGCCTTGAAGTGCCTAAAGAGGAACTTATGAGGCGCATGAAAAAACGGTCAGGAGAAGAAAACCGTTCAGATGACAAAGAAGAGATCATCAAAAACCGGTTTAAAGAATACGAGAAAAAGACCATTCCCGTCATTGAATTCTACAAAGAACAGGGAAAATACATACAGATTGACGGCACAGGGGAAATTGACGTTGTTTTCAAACGATTGTGCAAAGCGATTGAAAAAGCCTTATCGCAAACCTGGCTCAACATCGTATTGTTTGGCCCCCCCGGAGCAGGCAAAGGAACACAGGCCAAAATGCTTGCTAAAAAGCACAACCTGATGTACATCAGCACAGGAGCATTGATACGCGATGAAATTGCCAGAGACTCAATCATCGGTAAAAGGGCACAGAAATACCTGAACAGCGGTGATATTGTCCCCGATGATATTGCCATCAGGTTGATAGAAAGAAACATCTCAGCACACAACAAAGATTTTCGCGGTTTTATCATCAAGGGTTTTCCCAGCAACCTGGTGCAGGCATATATTCTTGATGGCCTTTTAAAGCGTTATGATTCTGAAGTATCTCTGGTTATGCATATTGACGCCCCCACTCTAAGTTCCATAAAACGCTTGAATGCCAGGGCAAAAACCAACAAAGCCAGGGTATATGACAAAGATACAGACACCATTATTCACCGGCTGGAAGTGTGGGAGAAAAAAACAAAGTCTGTGATTGAATATTACAAGCGCCAGGGGAAAATTGAGTATTACGATGGCAGCCAGGATTCAGACACTCTGAACAAACAACTCAATCAAAGAATTATCAAGGCATTTAAGGATATACGTTAAACAATGAGCAATCCAAATTTTATTGATTATGTAAAGATTTTCTGTCGCTCCGGGAAAGGAGGTGCCGGATCCCGCCATTTTCGCCGTGAAAAATTCGAACCAAAAGGCGGCCCTGATGGTGGTGACGGCGGCCGTGGCGGACACATCATCTTAAAAGGCTCAAAACACCGCTGGACCTTGCTGCATTTGAAATACAACAAACACCATTTTGCCGGCAACGGCGAACCCGGTGGTTCGGCTCAAAAATCCGGTGCTGCAGGAAAAGATGTAATCATTGAAGTACCACCGGGCACGATTGCCAGGCACGCTGAAACAGGAGAAAAACTGCTGGAAATAATGGAAGACGGCCAGGAAGAACTTTTGCTTGAAGGTGGCAAAGGCGGCCTTGGAAACACACATTTCAAATCCAGCACCAACAGGACACCACGCTACGCTCAACCAGGCATCCCCGCACAGGAAGCATGGGTCATTCTTGAACTCAAGGTGCTAGCAGACGTCGGGCTTGTGGGGTTTCCCAACGCAGGAAAATCTACCCTGCTGGCTACCATCTCGGCAGCAAAACCAAAGGTGGCAGATTATCCGTTTACCACCCTCACGCCTAACCTGGGCATCGTAGCGTACCGTGATGGCAAATCTTTTGTAATGGCCGATATACCCGGCATCATCGAGGGTGCTGCCGAAGGAAAAGGACTGGGGCTTCGCTTCCTCAGGCACATCGAACGCAATTCAATACTCTTGTTCATGGTACCTGCTGATACCACTAGCATATCACAAGAATACGATATTTTGCTGAATGAGTTGAAAAAACACAATCCCGAACTGCTTGACAAAAACCGCTTGCTGGCTATCACAAAAACTGACTTGATTGACGACGAGCTTAAAAACATGCTGAGCAGCGAAATACCCGATGTCCATCATGTGTTTATCTCATCCGTGACACAATCAGGCATTGATGAAATGAAAGACAAAATCTGGAAAATACTGAATCGATGATAGAATTCCTCGAAATGCTCGACCGCCACCTGCTGCTGTTTTTCAACCACATGAACAACCACGTGGCCGACAGCATCATGTGGTTTTTGAGCGATAAATACGTGTGGATTCCATTGTATGTGTTTATCATGATTTTTAGCGTCCGGCTGGCCGGTTGGCGAAGTGTGTTCTGGATACTGGCCATGATACTGACTTTTGGTTTGACAGACCAGATTTCTGTGCATGGGTTCAAGGAAGTGTTTGAACGCTACCGCCCCACACACAACCAGGACATACAGCATTTGATCCATACCGTTAACGATTACCGTGGGGGCTTATATGGTTTTGTGTCGTCGCATGCAGCCAATACTTTTGGGCTGGCCACGATCAGTTCGTTGTTGATCAAAAAACGGTGGTACGTCATTGCCATTTTTATATGGGCTGCTGTGGTTTCCTTTTCCCGGATTTATCTCGGGGTGCACTATCCTTTCGACATCCTTGGAGGTGCGCTGCTTGGAATCATTTGCGGCTATACCGCATGGCAACTGTACCGGCTGCTGCCATCAGCGTGGAAGCATGCCAATCAGGGCTAAAGCCCTTATATTCTTTTATTCTTCTTACCACCACGTCCTGAAGGACGGGGTTAAGCAGTTTCTCAGCTGTCAGGCTTAGAGACCTTTTATTTTTTCTTATGCTTAAACTACTGTAGCGTCAGTATTGGTTTGAGCGACGATAATGCTACTTTTTTTTATGCGAAAAGTCTGAAAACAACTCGTGAATATTTTCGGGAGTAATTGTTTTGGATTGTTTTGGTTTATACGCTTCAACAAAACTCTTGGGAATATGCTGTTTTTTATTTGTGCCAAACTTAAATTCAAATGTAAACATGCTTCCATCAACATGTTCTATCAAATCAATTTCTGCACCATCGTAAGTTCGCCAAAAAAACAACTCTCTGAATGGATCATTATACTTAATATATTTCATCCTTTCGGATACACAATAATTTTCCCACAAGCTGCCGGCATCATCCCGCATATTAAGCGGAGAAAAATTATTTATTACAGAATTGCGGATGCCATTATCAATAAAGTAATATTTATAACTCTTTTTCAACTCGTTTCTTAGGTTTTTACTGAAAGCACCCAATTTGAAAACAATAAAACTTTTTTCAAGCAGATCAAGGTATTTCACAACCGTAGGTTGAGAAACGCCTACCATTTGTGATAACTCATTATAAGAAACTTGAGAACCAACTTGCCATGCCAATGCCTTCAATAATTTTTTGAGGACATCAGAACTCTTAATATTTTCAAAATTCATAATATCCCGAAACAAATAATCACTTGCAAGTGCATTAATATAAGTTTTCTTTTCAGTTACAGGTAAATCGATAATTCCGGGATAAGTCCCATAAATCAAAATTTCATCGCGCTTTTTCCTCCACCAAAGCCAATCATGTTTTTTGATAATTTCAGAATACGACAAGGGATAAATATTAAATTTTAGATTTCTTCCTGTAAGTGCTTCCTGCAGCTTGCCGGATAATTCAAAACTACTTGAGCCTGTTGCAATTATTTTACAGTCAAATTCTGACGAATCATATATTAATTTAAGTTTTCTGCCAATATCAGGGATAACTTGTGCTTCATCCAGGGCAACAATATTATACGACCCAAATAGCATCTTAATGGTTTCTGTTTTCCCGGAAACCAAAATATCGTAAATTTCAGGTTCTTCACAATTCAAAACTGTTGCATTGTCATAATTTTTAAGAAATGATTTAATGAATGTGGTTTTCCCTGTCTGCCTGGGGCCATAAATAATGAGTATCTTATCATTATTAAGATACTTTTCGAACCGATTCCTTATTTCACGTTTGTACATCGTAACAAAAATACAAAGATATGCTGAATTATCCAATTATATGTTAAAATTTAGGCCTAATTTTTAAAATGAACTATAAAATTTAAGCTTAATTTTTAAAATCAATGAACAAAACGGTTTTTGCTATCCGTTCATTGTTGGCATCGTTTTTATGCTTGCCCATCCAGGCTGTAAGCCTGGTATAATTATCTAAGGCTTTCAGCCTTAAGGCATATATGCCATTTATTACCTGGAACGCTGCCCCAAGTTGGGTTATTTAAGCCTTTCAGGCTTGTAAGACATGTTAGCTTTATTGATGAGCGTTTCAGCAAAACACCGCTGGCTAACTATGCAATGAGCTAAAAAGCCCGAACGGCACGCACTCTATTTGCAAGGTTTTTATTCCTTATCTCCTGCACACCGGTGTCGAAGTACTGCATCCACGCACTGCCGGTACTGCCGTCAGTAGAACTCCAGTAGATTTCACTGGCAAGTGCACTACCTCCATTTGTGCCGGCAGTAGCATCAATTGTTGCCTTATTTTGATACATCAGTTCTAACTCCTTTTTTGATGGCAGGTACCAATCGCCGTAAGTTTTACCACCTTCTGTGATTTGTAATTCACCACACATACGTGCTGCATAATTACTACTATCTCCCTCTCCCTGATTGGCAATGATAATTGTAGTATTCATTTTCCCGGAAAAAGGTCCGTTGCCGGTTGCCAATGTAAACATATAGGTGCCTGCAAACCATTTTACTTCGGTACCTTGGTCTTCTTTAACACATACAAGACCATGTTGCCCGGTTTGGTCAACCCAAAATACAATACCACCATGGGCAAAATCGCCTACAGAATAGCTGTTTAAGCCACTCGTCGTTTTTGCATGCAAAGCGTAAGGCACGCTCAGCAACTGGTTTGTGCCTGTAATGGTGTAGTTTGCGCCACCATTTAAATCTGTTTCAGTTTTAATAAAATAAGGTCCGTTTGCCCAGTCTATAGTTGCAAAATCACCATTTATCACTGTTCCTGCTCCTATTTCAATACTAATTAAACCATTAGCATTGGTAAGTGGTGTCTGTGTTTCTGCATAAACGGCTGTACCACTTGTTGCGCCTTGCAAAATGCTTATTTGCATACCAATATTTGTGTTGGTAATTAAGGTATCATTGGTGTTGCGGATTACTGCCTGATAGCTCATTTTTCCGGGGATTTGTGCCCAAAGCGTTGCCGATAATAATATCCCGATAGCCATTGGGACTAAAATTGCAATTGTTTTTTTCATACTTTTCATTCTTTTTATGGTTAAGTTATTTACTGTTTAATGATTTTAAATGATTTTACCACGTTATATTGCTTTGCACTAACTTTGCCGGGTTTAACAAGGTGGCCTTTTTGTGTCGCATTTTTGACCTTCTTTATATAGGTTTTTATTCATTTTTATTTATATGTTTTTTCGCCATTTCGTTGTTGTTGATGGGACTAGCACCAATGCACATCAATTCGCTTATATCACAAGGATAGCATAACTAATACATGCATTACACTGTATAAAACGGTTTCATTTCTGCTTCTGTTCACACAAAATTAACATTTTATTTTGGAATGCACAAACTAAAAAATCCTTTTTTAATAATGACCTGAAGGTCGGGGTTGAATACCCTGATTTGCAGGTCGTGGGTAAGTAAGTGATGAACTGGAAGGGCTACAGCCATTTCCTTCCTTTATGATATACCGCTTACCACCCTTAAGCA
>CAZGPW010000126.1:0-3991 GCA_964527535.1 uncultured Bacteroidales bacterium | reverse complement strand
TCACCCATTATAAAAAATAAGCAATTATTATTGCTTTGTATAAGGTGCTAATGGAAGACCTGACAGGTGGCTTAATCCGAAAACCCCGAATGGGGTGACATCATTGTAACCACGGGTGTAGCATGCGGAACCCGTGGGTTACACGGCCACTCACGAACCCTTTTGGCGGGATTTTTGCGGCGCAGCAAGCAAAAATCGTGACAAAAGAACAAACAAAATTACCGCCATATCCAATTTTTCCGTACATTTGAAAAAAACAACATAATGAAAAATAGCAACACCTACTCCTCCACCAAAAATGCCATCTCCGTTATCAACGGCAACATGCGGAAAAACCAGGGCGCTTCTGCAGATAACGCACAAAACCATGAACTCGCAGGCAATCAATTCCATAAAACCTACATGCCAAACATGGATTTTAAAGTCCAATTCCAAACAGGGCCCTTAACTTTGGGGGATTTTTCACATTACGACCTCGGTACTTATAATTATTATCAGCATCAAAACAATGATAATTTGGATTATTACACACGGTTGGAAAATTATACGGAAACAAAAATTGATGCTCATACACGGTATGTCTATTTTTCAGACAATTTTTGCCACACCAATTACAGCGGCCCCGTCATCATTGATGTTGACGAGGAAATATCGTTAAGCTCTTTTCACGGCAATGAATTGGAAAGTAAGGAAGCAGAATACCATGATATTGTTGACCGGGGCAACACGGCATATCTGATCAGCCTTGCCGAAAACATGAACACCCCCAATTTTCTAACAGCTTATCCCATTCTGTGCAACGACGGCTATTTAAGCGATGCTGTGTTTGAAGCCATTGTAAACAATCACACGGCTCCCCGCCCCAAAATTGCAGCTATATTGATTCAAAACTCACCCCTGCCGGATAACATTCTAAAAATGGCAAACAATTCAACATACCTGAAAAACGGGCATAAAAAACAAATACGAAAAGTCCAGTCAGGTACAAACCCAAGGTTATTGCTTGAGTATGAAATGGCAGATATCAAACAGGAAATCTCAAGGATTGAATCTAACATGACGAACCACGCCATCAACAATGATACGGGACCATCAGTAAGGGAAAAAGTAATAGATTATTTTGCCAATATTGCTGAAACAAATACTGAAAACTTCATTAACAGGTTTGATCTTCAAATGGCAAAAGCTGAGCATACCGAAGCAGAAAATACCCTTAGCGCATTGCGTAACTATGCTGCAAACCTGCAGGATGACAGCATTGCCATGGAAATACAGCAATATTGTGATGTGAATGATGTGTATCTGTCAGCAATACAGGACAGCATTTTTGACAAGACCGTGCTGGAACAAAACCAGGCATTCCTGCGTCAGGCAGCACTTGATTGTTCACCACTGTATTCCGGCAAAGCGCAAACTCTGTACGAAATAGCTACGGATTCTATGTTTATTGAATACACACCCTTGCCTCTGGATGAGATGGGAACAAAAAGTATGGTGCAGGAATCAAGCGATGAAGACATCATTAAACCGGAATTGAAAGTCTATCCCAACCCAACAGACGGCTTGTTGTATGTTAAGTATGATTTTACACCAGTCAATGATACATACGATGATCTGTTGTTGGATATAATGGGTGTTGATGCAGAACCCAATTGCACGCAAGGCAAAATTTCCATCTATTCGAATGATGGGCAATTGGTAAAAACCCTATCTTTGAACAAAACAAAAGGGATGAAAAGCATCAACATGCAGAATTACAAGCCGGCAAGTTATATGGTTGAAATTACCGATTGCTACGGCTTTACAAACAGCGTAAAAATTGTTAAACAGTAAAACAAACAACCGGCAGGTGAATTCACCTGCCGGTTGTTACTTATTATGAGAAAGATTTGCTTTACCATATTATTTTCATTAACCATGTTTATGGCTCAAGCCCAGGTAGTTTTCAATAAAATCATTGAAGACTCTGTTAAAGCCCATATCATGAATTCTGTTGTTGCGCTTGACACAGGCTATGTGTACCTGTCGGGTACAGATAATGAATATTATGTAAGGTGTTTTGCTTTGACTTATGTGAATGAAGCTGGTGAAAAACAATGGAAACATGTTTATGGAGACAGTGTGTATCAATATTGGGAAGGTTGGGATGGAAATCTAAAACAAAATGGCAGTGAGTATTATTTAGGAAGTGGTATTGTAAATACTAATAATGGGAATTATGGCATTCATATTAGCAAATTTGATGACCAATGCAATCTAGCTACTCAGGATATTATGTTATATGACTCCATTGAAAAAAGAACTTATTTGACTATAAAATCATCATATAATAACTATTATTTAATTGGACAGATTTATGATTACTCTAGTGAATCATACAAACTATTTTTAACAAAAGCCAATAATTCAGGAAATCACTTATGGCACAAATCCTATGGTCCCAATGTGTATGAATACGGCAGCAGCATCATTGAAACATCCAATGGTGCAATATTAATTGGAGGCTCCACCTGGGTCACCGACATAGAAAACACCCGCTGGTACCTCCTCAAAACCGACACAGCGGGCAATGTGCTCTGGGAGCAGGAATACGGGCGCAACAACTACGACAACGGCAAAGTCAACGGCCTGATCGAAACGCAGGATTCCAATTACCTTGCCTGCGGGGTGTATCCGGCAGCCTCCTACGGCAGCGAAACCCTCTACGATGGCTGCCTGCGTAAAATTGATACCGCCGGGGAGCTGCTGTGGGAGAAGCATTACAGAGATTACCATCTAAGCCACACTGGTGATATTTACTTACATAATTCAATTTCAGACCTTATAAAATTAGAAGGTAGTTTCTATATTTTGGGCTCAAATTATGATTGCATTTCATGGAAAAACAGGGCGTATTTAGCAAAGCTTAATAACCGCGGAGAAATAGAATGGAAGAGAGATTTCTACGCAATTGACACTAATTCCTTTAGTCAATATCTGGTATCATTCAAACCAACAAATGATAACGGATTTATTTTAGCCGGGTACGGAAATGAATACGATTACTTTGGCTACGACCCACCCCAGCAAGCCTGGCTTGTCAAAACCGACAGCCTCGGCATGGATGGGCTGAGCAACACAGAGCCGGATGCCCTGCAGGTGGAAATGGATTTGCCGGACACAGTCTGCCAATACGATACCATCCCTGTACAAATTCACATTGCCGGTAAATCAGCACCATACACCCTGAGTTTCAGCACCGGCCAGGTGATAGACAGCATTTATTACCCGCCCACCTTTGTGCCGCAGGAAGTTGGCCTGGGCCTCCTTGAGCTGGAATGGGGCGGTTCCATCTACCACACAGACACCATACAGGAAGCCACCATCTCCAACCATGAGTGGGGCCATTGCATTGTCAAAGATGTGGATTTTCATACCCCGGCAGCCACCGGAGACCACAACATCCAGATCACCCTCACCGATGCCTGCGGCGAAACCACCACCATCACCAAAAGCATGCAAATAGAATACTGTCCCGATAACCTTGTACAGGAAAATGAAAACCCTGCATTACGCCTCTATCCCAACCCCGCCACCAACAAACTCCACCTGGAGCTTCCCAACTTATCACAAACCCAACAAGCCAAAATCTACGATGCCGGTGGCAAACTTGTTTCCACCCACCCCATCCACACAAAAACCACCACCCTCGACATCAGCCATTTACAACCCGGCAACTACATCCTCAAAGTAAACGGCATCAGCCGCAGTTTTACCGTGGTGCGGTGAGGCCGGTGGCTTCGAGATGATTTCGATGAAAAATCGAAATCCCTCAGCCACCTGTACCACTATAGCACCACCTGTCAGGTCACCCATTATAAAAAATAAGCAATTATTATTGCTTTGTATAAGGTACTATATTTTTCCCAAAGGGAAAAAAGCCCTTCGGGGAAACGACATAGCAAAATTGAAACATACGAACAATTAAGTAACTTTGCTTTATGAAGAATAA
>CAZGPW010000125.1:0-5007 GCA_964527535.1 uncultured Bacteroidales bacterium | reverse complement strand
TGAGTTTATCAGCGATTTTTTTACGGTTGTCTGCTATCACCTGATAGCGTTTCTTTTGTTTGATTTCCTGGGTTTTCATAGCTTTCGTTATTTGTCTGTATAATATCCGTATTGCTTAATAATGCTATAAATGGTGCTTTCTGACAGCCCGTATTCTTCTACAAGCAGATTAATGGCATATTCATACTGTAGGTTTCGTTGAGAGACCAGTTTGTCAAACTTATCTCTGATTGCCTGGTTGCGCTTTCTCTTGGCTTCTAAAAGTCGGTTGTTTTTCATAAGGCTTAGTTTTGTGTCCAGTATTTAGAGGCTCCGGTTTTCCAAATTTCAAAAGGCTCACCACCGCCGTACCTGCTTTGGGCAAATGCCCTGTACCCTTCCACCCATATTTTTACAAAGGCATCATACCTTACACTTTCTGCCACGCTGCCGGCCGGGTCTTTTCCTTTTGCATGCGATATATAAATGAATAGCTTCTTTGGGTATAGCTTACGCAATTCCTTATAATTCCAATAGCTTATGCCGCTGTATTGCAAAGAGTCGATAATTACAAACCGTATTGCCCGGTCTTTACGAAGACGCTCTTTTAACTCATCGAGCGACTCTCCCTCCAGTAATCGAAATGTCCTGTTAACTTGCATCATCCCTACACGCTCCACCGCTGACAACATACTTAAACTGGCGCCTTCCTCCAGGCTATTATATACGACCTTACCAAAGTTGCCCAGATATTTCGCCAATTGCAACGCTAAACTTGTTTTCCCGCTTGTGGAATTGCCCCAAATAATCCAGGTGCCTCGAACTTCAGGATCACCAATAGCGCTCTTGAACTCGCCGTCAAAATTCAACACATTAAAATTGCGTTGTCGTAAATCTGACACTGACAATGCTCGCTTCATGACTGCTTTTGTTTTGTGATTTCAATATATATCCGGCGCAAAGAGCCGTTCGTTTTCGCGTAAAGCTCCTGAATGCGCTCATATCCGTTAACTTTTCCAATCGCGGCCACCTGGCTGTAGGTAAAATCCTGTTTCGCTCCTTTTCCTTCCGGAGTGATCTGTTGATATTTGCCACCAAACCGACTAAACAATTCCGCATATCCCACCTTTTTATAATCTAAATTGCGGTTAATTTTTGCCTGCAAACCATCAGCTCCCATCATATACCAGCCAACATACCGGTCTGTAGCATTCCAGATAGCTTTTAGCTCAAGGAAAGCAGGATATTCCAGGTCGCCCGCTTCATCTAATATGATTAAAGGGTTGGTAAGCGTTTTGATATAGAACACCAGATATTCATACAAATCGGCATAACGCCCGTGCGCATCAAGGCCGAACTCCGAAGCAAGGCGGCGCACGAATCGCTGTTTGGTCTTCACCTGGCTGCAATCAATGTAAGCCACATTCCGATGTTCGCGGGCATACACCTGTGCCGTAAATGTTTTGCCGATATCTGCGCTATCACATAGCATAAGGCTAATACTATCCCGCTGGCACGCTTGCAACTGTTTTGTTATGAATTTAAATACCGGTGTCCGGGCTGTTTTCCACTCTGCGCGCTCAGTGATCTCTACATTTAGCCGGCGGGCAATGCCTATCCACTTGCTTTCGCTTAACACCTTATCCATATCACCTTTAATGATCCTGGATAATTGCGATGCTGAAATGTCTAAAACCTTGGCAAACTTGGCCCGGCTCGGATAATTTTCCGATTTTTTGATAATTTCTTTGCGGATTTTTTCTTTTAACTGTGTTTTCATATTATATTTGTTTTATATTTAGGTTTTACTCAATTGATCAAAACGGGGGCTGGATTAATAATTCAGTGCCCGTTTTTCATAGTCTTCATTATCTTTATCTTTCTCAACTTTATCAACTGATACTGGCTTGTGCTCCAACTCTTCGATTGATTGCTCGTAATCTACCTCCGTATGCGCATCCACCTGTAGCGTCCCAATGTTCATCATCCGGCCAAGGCCTTCCTTTACCTTAGTGTCATATTGCTTTACATACTTTGCTTGCGCCTGGTAAGCTTCCCTGTCTTTATCTGTCCATTCTGCGCGTGCTTCATTATACCTTACCACCTGCTTACAACAGCAGATATATATATCATTCTGATAGATATAGACCTCTGAAATTTTTCCCTCTGCATCCGGCAGGTAATAAGCATCAACATCCTTGCGTTTGTCTATTTTATCAGCAACATAAGGAGATGGTAGCCAGTAGTCTTCATATTGCACGCGCACGGATTGATTTCTCCGGAGTGATGTCTTTTGGTGGTGTCCAAATGAGCGACTAATAACCGGTAGTGACAATTGCTTTGCATCCGGATGCTGATTTTTCTTCAACTTATCGATCCTGCTCATGCCATCTTTACCCTTATCATGATTGTATTTATAAATCAGCTTATGATATAAAGCTACGATCTGCTTAAATGTGTAACGTTTCTGCACTGTGTGCATGCCTTCATCATCCCATTCTTTGCGCAGGTTCGGCCGGTGGGTTTCCTGTTTCGCATAAAAACGTCCGGTAGGAAATTCGTGCCGCTCATATTTATACTTAAATGAGCGATTGAAATGCTCTGCACGTTTTTCTTGGGCACTCATTCCCCAGCGAACGAATGGGAACATGGTTTCTAACTCTTCTTTAAACGAACTTACAATGTGCTTTTCAACCTCTACTTCAAAAGGCATCGCTAAGCCCCAGGCGTGCGCATTCCGAAATGCATCCTGAACGGCGGCGATAAACAGCGGCTGTTTCTTTTCAACGCTAAATGAAACTCCAAGAATAGCACCTGAACCAACATCCCAAACAAAATAAGCTTTCACGTGCCCCCCATTATTGAGTAGCGGTGGCAAGTCACGGTCATCAAGTGATATCTTAGACAGTGAATAATCAGGCAGGTGACGTTGATGGGCCGGCCGGTGAAGGTTGTTGTAATACATCCATTCGTTTCTTTTATTATCAACCAGGTCGCGATATTGGGCTAAAATATTACGAACCGTGGCTACTGATACTATCATGGGTTCACCATTATCATAATAATCATCCGGGTTTAAAAGCTCCCCGGCACGCTCTCCCTGCTTTACATATACGTCCAGATCGCCGGTTATAAATCTAGTGTACAACTTCCACACTTCATCAGCATATAGCTTAGTCCCTTCCATTACATACAAGCTTATAATTAATTCATCCAGACTGCTGTTTCGCTTACGTGTATTTTGATTACCAAATTTGCCCGATATAAGTGAAGCATATCCTTCTTTTCTAAATTGACGCACCTGGTTTTGTAAGCTCTTCGGTGTCTTCCTTAGCGTGTGGTTCATTTCACCTCTGAAATGATTTACAAGCCGGCTCATATTTTCCCACACAGCTATTTTACGGCCACCCATACTTCGACGCCGGCTCTTCACATCATCCAGATAAGCTATAACCGCATTGAGCATCACGGCATTGTTGTAATAATCGCGCTGATAATTCGGCTTTAGATAATTACCACCTTCCGTTATGTACCGTAAATAAAAGTTACGGGCCTGGATATCTTCTTTTATATACTTTTTAAAATAATGATATTTCTCTACCTCATACGGATCATAACCCAGCTTATCCTGAATCTGATTCTTTAACTCCAGCGGCATAGAATCATAATCAACCAAAGCGCTACGCCCACGGCAACTGGTGCGCAATTGACGCAATTTACCAGTTCGTCGAAGTTTATCAAACTTATCATAAGCCATCAGCTTACCTTTTTTAAGTTTTTTATCTCCCGCCAGCCATTTCACTTCAATTCCCAGTATGTCGTTGTGGTATTCAATCATTGTGTTGTTATTTTAATTTTACTTCAATTGATTTCATTTGCTGTTTTAGCTTAAGTATTTGCTCAACCAGGCTTTTTACTTCCGGTTTCATCCGGCGCCTTCCATTACAAATAGAAATTACATGACCTCGAGTACACCCAATTTTTTCCGCGATCAGTCGCTTATCTTCCCCGTTTAATGGGGCACATAACTCCCTTTGCTCCGGAAAATCATAGGTATAATTCCACTTTTTTTTGACTTCTGTCATTTTTTATCTTATTTTTGATTGATTGAATATGGCAAAGATAATTGGGATATTTCATTTATGCAAGAAAAAAATAGAGATTTTTTACTTATAAAGAAAAGAATTTTTCTTTACCTTGATTATAAGGGCATTAAAAAGAAAGATTTTTACACCAGTACTGGTGTAAGTAGTGGTGTATTAAGCCAAAAAAATGGTTTATCTGAAGAAAATATATTGAGATTTATTTTTGGAAAAGGGCCAATGCTAAAAACTGATAATTCAGCTCCTGAAACAAAAGAAGATAAAATCTATAAAGAATTGCTTGAGAGAAAAGAACAAGAATTACGGGAAGCTTATAAAGAAATAGGCCAACTCCAGGCACGTTTAGAGGATTTAAATAAGGATAAAACTAATAAGGATACCCATTATAAAAGGGGCAAAAATGCCAGTTAACCATTAGCTATAAAAACCCAAACAAACCCAACGTATAACCTTTATTTTATTCATTAAATATTCAATGTTTTAATTGTCAAGCTCTTGCAATTTATTAACCCCTTTTAGGTCAACATATTTTGCTGGATACCCCCCTTTAGGTCTTATCTTTTTGCTTGTTACCCTCGTTTTGCCACTCGTATATTTTTCTCATTTAGGCGACCCAAAAGGCGACCCAAAAGGCGACCCAAAACAAAAAATGCCTTATATTCATTATTTTTTTAGGGGTTAAAAACGGTTATTTTAGCCTGTTTTATGGCAATAAAAAAAGCCGCTGTTAGCGGCTTTAGTCGTTTATTCTTATTGTGTATTCATACACATTCATTTTTTACTCATTCTTTCTCATTTTTTATTCAAAAGCACTTTTCGTTTTGTTTTGGTTTGTTGCTTTATATTTTATTAAACATCTATCACACAACTTATTAACACCCTTTTATTGTTTTATTAAAAAGCACTTTTGGTTTTACCCCCCTTA
>CAZGPW010000124.1:0-48069 GCA_964527535.1 uncultured Bacteroidales bacterium | reverse complement strand
ATTCTTATTGATGATTACTGAAAATTACAATCGATTGATTATCTGTATTATACCGATGATGTTCAATGTAATTTCAGGAGTGATAGCGAACTAAAATTATAAACTTGCCCGGCGATAGACGGGATTGAACACATATCGGTATGAGCTAACTGCCGCGCGCTACAGCACAGCGCAGAAAACATAGCGGCCGTAAAAAGCAGGATGCCAGCCTCCGCCCTCACGCGAAGGGGACGGGGAGAGGGGGAGATGGGGAGATAGCACGATGGAACGATTGTGCACGGCAGGAATGCGATTTATCGCATTCAGGAAACGTGCAACAATCTGATAAATGGTAACAAAACGATGGCACGACTGCACGAAGACATGATGGGGCGACTGGTATAATGAGGTATATTTATTGTTTTATCAGATGTGAAGAAACACATTCATTCAGATGAGTTATGAACGAATTGGAAAAAGATGTTTATAAATATATTATTCAAAATGAAAAAATGATTGTCTCTTTATTGCTATAAATACAAGCTAGACTATGAAAGATTTATTGACAATAAAAGAGGCAAGTCAGTGGGCATCCGGATATATTAATAAGAATGTCACACCATCCAATATATCATATCTCATTCAATACGGTAAGGTGAAAAAATACGGAGAAAATGGAAACATAACCGTCAAGAAAAATGACTTAATCAATTATTATAAAAGCTACAACGGGAAAAGGGAAACTGATTGGAAAAAGAAGCTCGGGGATGATTTAAACTGGGCATTATCATTTGATTGGTGCAAAGAAAAAGACACAACTAAACACGTTCACAGATTACACCCATACAAAGGAAAATTTATTCCGCAGCTCGTTGAATATTTTTTAGATGATCATACCGATGACTTCAAAAAAGAAATTTACTTCAGGAAAGGCGACATTGTATTAGATCCATTTGCCGGAAGCGGAACAACAATGGTGCAGGCAAGCGAACTAGGAATGCATGCCATCGGAATTGATATTTCAGCGTTTAACACATTAATTGCCAATGTCAAAATAGCAAATGTTGATTTTCAGGATTTACACAACGAGTTGACAAACATTACTAATAAGCTCAAGAATTTTATTTCCAAAAAAAACAATTTAAAATTTGAACACGAACTACTGAATGAATTAAATATTTTCAATAAAAAGTATTTTCCTTCGCCGGAATTTAAAATAAAAGTAAGTCAAAACGAAATAAATGTAAAAACCTACACATCTGAAAAGGAAAAAGAATTCATCCCAACATTTAATAAGCTTGTAAAAAAATACAATTTAAAAATCAAACAGGATAATGCAGACAATTTCCTCGGGAAGTGGTATTTGCAACCAATAATAGATGAAATTAATTTTGTTTTTGAACAATTAAAAGACATTAATAATCCCACTACAAAAAAAATCATAACAATAATTTTGAGCAGAACAATACGCTCTTGCAGAGCAACAACACACGCTGATTTAGCAACCCTCAGAGACCCCGTAACTCAAACATACTATTGCAGAAAACACGGCAAAATATGCAAACCCCTTTTTTCAATCCTCTCATGGTGGGAACGGTACAGCAAAGATACCATAAACCGACTTGTTGAATATTCAAAGCTAAAAACACAAACTTTTCAAACATGCTTACAGGGAGATGCAAGAAACATTGATATTTTCTCAAAATTAAAAGAAAAAAACAAGGCATTTGGAAAATTGGCCGAAAAACAAAAGATTAAAGGCATTTTTTCCAGCCCTCCTTACGTTGGACTAATAGACTACCATGAGCAACATGCATACTCATATGACCTGTTTGATTTTGAGCGGAATGACGAATTGGAAATTGGCCCGCTGTTTAGAGGACAAGGCATTCAAGCCAGGAAATCCTATGTTGATGGCATTGTCAGTGTATTGAATAATTCAAAACAATACCTTCAAGGTGATTATGATATTTTCATGGTAGCAAATGACAAATACAATTTATACCCATCAATAGCAGATAAAGCAGGAATGAAAATAGTGAATAAATATAAAAGGCCTGTTTTAAATCGCACAGAAAAAGACAAATCTGCTTACGCTGAAATAATTTTTCATCTAAAGAAAAAATTCTACTGCAAGCTTAGTGGAAAACCAGGAATATCTAAAAGTGAAAACTTTTGTAATTTTAGTTGTTCCTTATAATTTTCTTTAATCCATTATGTGTTTCCACCCTGAGGTGCTTCCAGAATATTTTAGAGCCAAATAGAAAAGATAATTAGTAACGATTAAATCCGCAACTTATTTAGTGCATTTCATCCCATATTTTTTACCTTAGCACCAAACAAAATACGGCAAAATGAAATACAGTTTCAGAAATGATTACAGCGAAGGCTGTCACCCTGCTATTATAGAAGCCATCAAAAAAAACAATCAAGGGCAATGCGATGGATATGGTGAAGATGATCATTGCCGGAAAGCTGCGGATATCATCAAAAACCTCATCCAAAATCCTTCCGCTGATGTGCATTTTCTTACCAGCGGCACACAAACCAACATGGTGATGATATCTGCTGCCCTGAGACCGCATGAATCTGTTATCGCCACCGATATGGCTCATATTTCCACCCATGAAGCCGGTGCTGTAGAAGCCACAGGACATAAAATCAACGAAGTGCCCACACCTGACGGCAAACTGCGGCCTGAAGACATTGAAAACGTGGTGAATGAGCATTTTTTTGAACACATGGTACATCCCAAATTGGTTTTTATCTCCAACACCACGGAGGCCGGAACCGTTTATACAAAACAAGAATTGACTGCCTTACGGGAAACCTGTGACAAACACAAATTGTTTTTGTACATTGACGGTGCCCGCCTTGGCATGGCAATGACGTCCCCTGCTAATGATATCAGTCTGCCGGAACTTGCTTCACTTGCCGATGCTTTTTATACCGGCGGCACAAAAAACGGGTTCATGATGGGGGAAGCCCTTGTGATTATCAACGACAACCTGAAACCATTTTTCAGATATCACCTGAAACAAAAAGGGGCACTGCTCGCCAAAGGCAGATTCCTGGGCATTCAATTTGCAAGCATGTTCGAAAACAATCTGTATTTTGATTTGGCGGAATACGCCAACCTGTTGGCAACCAAATTAAGTGCCGGCATTGAAGCAGCAGGCTATACTTTTTGTTATGCTCCGGAATCCAATCAGATATTTCCGGTGTTTCCCAACACGGTCATCGAAAAACTGGAACGGGATTATGGGTTTTACGTCTGGAGCAAAATCAATGATACACACTCTTGCGTCCGGCTTGTTGTTTCGTGGGCAAGCACAGAAACACAAATCGAATCTTTTTTAGATGACCTTAACTCCCTGATGGAATAACTACCTCCATTTCTTTCAGCGCTGCTTTGGTGGCTTTGATCAACGGCTCACCCGACAATTCTTCGCCCACAGCGCCTTTCATCCATAGCTGAGGGATCAAACGCCCCTGAGTCAATGCATCGGTGATTACCTGTGAAAATGCTTTGTCTTTCATGTATGCTTCCATCTGAAATTCAATCAGATGCCCCAGGGGATAATTTGAAAGGTAAAGCGGCGCATCAATCATGTGAGAATAGATGGCAAGTATGGGCGAATCGGCCACACCAAACACATCTGCATAATACCGATTCCATACCTCCATGGCAATTTCCCGCACCGCATTGGCAAGCTCTTCGGGCGAAGCTTCCGGGTTATCATACATCCATTTCCAGACCTCCATGTCCACAATGGAAACGCCCATGATTTCGTAAGCAGACCAGAAATTATCGAGGGTTGCCAGTGCTTCAGCTTTGGGGTTATTGCTGTCCAAGCCAAGTAATTTCAGGTCACGCGCCTGAAACATAAACGCTACCGCTTCGGTAAATGCCGTATTGGGAACACCGTGCATAAAGTAGTTATCCACATCATGCAGGGTAAGGGTTTGTTCAACATTGTGGCCAAATTCGTGGACAGCAATGTTGTAGCCTTTGTATTTCATGCCGCTTTCCGGTATGCGGGTACGCAGGTGAGACACGTCTTCACGCATTTCGGCACCCCACGCATGGCCGGCACCCCGGGCAGGGTCAACCACGATTTTTGAGGCAATCCATCCGGCTTTGTCATTGTCCCAGCCGAGTTGTTTGAGAAACCCGGGAAGCGCCTTGTTAAAAGCTTCGGGATTGGGAAAGCGCTTTTCGGTAATTTCATCCAGATCATCTTCAGAAACCCCGGTGCGTGCCTTGAAACCGTCATACCAAATGTCATAGGGACGCAAATCCCTGCCTAGGCGCTCAGAAATAAGCGCGGCCACATCCTTTACGGTTTCCGAGCTGATGAAATCGCGAAACAATTTTTCAACTTCCGGTTGGGTGATTTCCATGTTCTGCGAAAATGACCTTTCAATATACGTGGGATAAAGCGGCGAGAAAGGATCCACAGCTTTCATTGCCTTGAAATTGCTGAGCAAATGCTCGTAACGTGTAAAAGGCTCTTTGTCAAACTCCACCTTCTCCCCGTCTTTGTAAAGGATATTATCATAAGGATTCCATTCGTATGCATCGGAATTAATCACTTGCTGCGGAATTTCTTGTGAAATAATACGTAACATGACCTGGTAAATCATTTCCTGGGCTTCCAGTGTTTCCTCTCCATAATGCGATTTCAGTTCATCGCGCAGGCCCCAGTGGGAAATAAGCTTCAGGTCTTCAGGGAAAAGCCTCTCCCCTTTCTGATTAAGCAAATAGCCCATAAAAATGTTGTATTCGGAGATGTAAGTGTCAGATTCCGTCGTGGATTTAGCAATGGCCTGCAACAATTCAGCAGGGATGCGCGAATCAAATACATCCCCCGCCCGGGCAGCAGCCCACTCTTCGCGTGACCACGACTGGCCATACTCCATTTTTTCTTCGAGGCTGTAAGCAGGAAAATTCAGGGCTACATAAAAAGCAAGTTTGTTGGCGTACATGTCTTCTTTAAGGTGACTGGATGCATCGTAACTTCCGAATTTATAATCCAGTTCATGCAGTTTCCCCTTATCGAGATGTAGCGGAGCCTGCAAATCTACGGCAATGCGGTGAAAATAACCGTAAAGTATCTCAAAATTGCGTTGCAGCTTTTCCAAAGCTACGCTGCGTTTTTCAGGATTGTCAATAAAACTATCAGCCACAAATTGGCGGAAAACTTCCTTATCACCATCGTCGCTGCGCCACAGGGAAGCAGCCTGCTGAACGCCTTTTTCAATGCGCATGGCGTCCATATCCGGATGGGCATTTTTCAGTGAATCGCTGAGTTGAGTAACAGTAGTTTCGTTGATTGGTGATTTTTCCATATCCTCTTTCTTATTAGACATTTCTGGATTGCATGAAATCAAAACAGCAGAAAGGGCAATTGCTGATAAAAATAGTTTTTTCATAATATGATATGCTTTGATGTGAGTTTGCTAAATTAGGAAAAAACATATAATAATCTAAATCACAAGTGACTTTTGTTTGGAGTATAAAACATTTTTATACCACAATTTGGTTACCCGCCAATTTTTTAAGTGCGTTTCAAGTCCTGCATATATAGATTGTCCACTAAAAATTAATTTTGTATTTTGTTCATAATGTTAATTTTTTAGGTTGCGGAGGCTAATTTAATAATTGCTTCCGGAACTTTCACATTACAAACATGGGGTCTTATACGTGCGCATTTTCAGGTTGCAAAAAAAAAGAGAGCTCCTGCTTTACAGGAACTCTCTGTATTCATCATTATTTACTGGAAACATTAATAAAAGTAAATGTTATCAACAAAGATGGTTGGCGATTCTTGGGTTCCGGCATCATCAAACTTCAAACTCGTAACTTGTGAAAGGTCCGGCTCGGTATAATTTTCAAGGGGAATATCAAAGCTCTTCCATGCACCTGCTTCAGTATCGAGTACAACAGGATTTTCAGCTCCGCCGCCTATTAAAGAAAAATTCACCTGGGTTGCTGTAGCGCAATAAATGTCCACATGAATAGTTGTTTTACCTGTAACATCCTGAGGATTACCTGCAAATTCAATTCCCTGGTAGTTCAAACCATACATCCTTAAAATCATTTCACCTAAAAGCTCTATTTCCTGAGTCTGAGTTTCCTGCCCCCAGTCTGGATCAAGATCAACCCCCGGAAATGATGTGTAAGCATCACTATAAACAGATATAACGTTTGCTTCGTCTTCAGTAGGTGTTGGTGGAAGCTCTGTTGGACTTGTGTTAATAGTTACACTCTGTGTATCTTCTTCTGTATCCCCATTATCGTTTGAAGCTGTTAAAGTAACATCATATGTTCCTTCTTCACCGTAGGTATGAACCGGATTTTCTTCAGTGGAAGTATTACCATCACCAAAGTCCCAGCTATAGGAAGTGGCATTTGTAGAAAGATTCTCAAAAGTCACAGTTAAATAATCAATCGAGTAATCAAAACCTGCTGATAATGAAACCGAAATGGTAATGGTCTCGTTTTTAGTATTTGTTTCACCACCGGCATTAGAAGCCGTCAGTTCAACGGTGTAATCACCTGCTTCTGCATACGTGTGTGTGGGGTTTTCTTCAGTGGAAGTATTACCATCACCAAAGTCCCAACTGTAAGATGTAGCATTTTGTGAAAGATTTTCAAAACTCACAGCATTATCTTCAACCGTGTAATCAAAATCTGCTATTAATGAACCTTCAGGCTCGGTAATGGTAATGTCCTGGTTTTTAGAATTTGTTTCACCATCGTCATTAAAAGCTATCAGTTCAACGGTGTAATCACCTGCTTCTGCATACGTGTGTGTGGGATTTTCGTCAACAGACGTTTCTCCATCACCAAAATCCCAACTGTAAGATGTGGCATTTTGTGAAAGATTTTCAAAACTTACTTCCCGATAATTCTCTTGACTGATTTCATACTCAAAACTGGATACGGGATCTTTTGCCTGTGGTTCCGGCTCATCCTTTTTACAGGATGAAAACAGGTAGACAAATGATAACATTGCTGTCAGAAGCAATACATTTCTTAGAAATTTTTGTGCTTTTGTCTTCTTCATAACTTAAAATTTAAATGATTTAAAAAAAGGTTTTACTATTCATGAATTAATATGGTCTATTCGTTTATTTATTCAAAATCAGATTACCTTAACTAAGTTGCACTTCACCATTAATTTTGAAAAAAAAACTTTTTTTTTACATCAAAAAATCCTAAGGCTGTGGGAAATAGTATATTCATGAACGATTGCTGTGTATTGTATAGGCATAAAACTATTTTTTGGTACCATCCATCAAATAATATTTTTCTATAAAACAATCTTCTATAAACGGATGCATAAAATTAAGCACCGCATTTCAACCCGCCTGCCAGGTTTTGCATTCCATACAAGGCTGCAGCATAGTTAATCTTCAATAATTATATTGACAGGAGTCCTTAAAAGCAGGCTTTTAAACCTTATGCGTTGTAATGGATTATTCCGGTAAATCATCCAAAACACCCGTCTCATCAAGCAAATAAGTTTCAAATCCCCGTTGGGTTAAAAACATCAGCAGTTTTTGTTTCAGGGCATATTTATTCCCGGTTTTGTTTTTCAGGCTTTGGAATTTTTGTTCTGCCACTTCCCTGAATATCTGCAGGTATTTATCTTCCTCAATTTCGCCAAGGCCTGTTTCAATCACATCTTCCGGGATGTTTTTTTGCCTGAGATGGTACCGTATTTTTATGCGTCCCCATTTATTCAAATAACATTTATCGCGCACAAAACTGCTCACAAAACGCTTTTCATCAATAAATTTATCTTCTTCCAGGCTGGTCAGAATCTTATTATGCCAGGTTTCGGGCACCTGCCATTGATACAATTTTTGCCTGACATCATAGTCTGATTTTTCAGCACGCAGGCAATACCTCCGTGCTTTTTCCAGGCATATGTCATAATCTGCAGGCATGTTATTGAATTTCCAATTTTACCAGGTAACCATTGTGTTTTCTTACATTGAATACCATCCCGTTTTCAAAAATCAAATACTGGCCCCGGATGGCTACCAGTTTTCCTGTAAATTCATCTGTTTTATCGAGGCTGATTTGCTGAATTTTATCAAAATCATACTGCCCGGGGTAGATAAAATGTTCAATCCGGTTATCAAGGGTAATAAAATCTTTCTGATCATCCGGCAGAAGCTTGCTCAACTCCTTCTTTTTCGATTTCAAGTCAATATCCGGAGCCGGGGACAACAACATTTGTTGCCATTTTGTTTTATCCGACACATGTTTTTTCAGGAACACTTCAATATCGCCGGCCAATTTGCGATAAGGGGCTTTTGCCAGGCGAATTACGTAAGAAGCCCCCTGGTCTATCCACCTGGTGGGCACTTGTTTGGCACGGGTTACGCCTACTTTTAGATTGCTGGTCAGCGCCAGATAGACATAATGGTCAACCAGCATGTTTTTCCTGGCCCATTCCATATCACGGGATATACCCTCGTGTGAACGGTCTTTTTCAGGATGTAAAATACCTACATCTGTCTGTGGAAGGGTTTTGAAACATGAGAAGCAATACCCCTGGTGAAATGATTTGTTGGTTTCAGCACCACAGGCAATGCAATTGATTTTATGTTTGTATTGAATGCTTATTTTTTGATCAATTAAATCATTGACAGAAAGTTTGTCCCCGCCAAGCTGTAAAAAATAAGATACAGGCTGTGTGGGAGCTGTGCGCATTTTCAGCAGATTGTCCTGGTAAGTTTTCATAAAAAAAGGTGTTTCAACGCATTGCTGTTTATCACAACAAAATTAATATCTGCCGGGTAATTTGCAAACCATCGTATTAATGTGAACAAATGTTCATTATATTTGTAATTATAGCAAAACATCAGAAATTATAATGGCATGAAAATCACAAAAGACATTTACATTGAAGAACTGGTGGACAATGTTCCGGATTCAGTATCGTATTTAGCAGAGCATGGCATCAGGTGCTTGCGTTGTGGAGAACCAATATGGGGAACCCTCGAAGAAGCAGCCCGGGAAAAAGGGTTTGACGATGACAAAATCCAGGGATTCGTTGATGATTTGCAGGCGCTGGCTGATAAGCAATAAATACTATTTAAAAGGCGGTTTTGGCATGAATTTTTGCGAATTGATGCATAAAATCATGCCAAAACCGCATGTACACTGGTGAAACCACCTGTCAGGCGATGTAGTGCGATGTGTTGAGCGGTGTCGAAACAAGCGTTGCCGAACTGTCACCCATTTTTAAAACAAGCAGTTTTTACAATGCATTGAAGTGGTTGATTAAAACGCATATTCCAGCCTGAATTTTACTGCCAGGTTTTCTTTTACCACATCTGCACTTTCCGGCCCGTAATGGTAATAAATCCCGGCACCATATTTAAAGAATGACTGGCGCAACAAGGCATTGAATTGCAATCCCGATTCAATGTACCCGTCAGACGGTACAGTGGCTGGTTTATAACCGGTGTTATACGGAAACGGTTGGGGAAACCGCCTCTCGTACTTCCCGATGCATGCCCTTGTAACAAAGGCAAATTCTGGTTTCCACTTTTTAATGCTGAACAATAAGCTGCCAATATCGTATTTAAAATAAGCTGCCGCAAAACGGTCTGCAATAAAATCATGCGGGCGCATGGTGGCAAAACTTTTATCTGCGTCAAGCCAGACACCGGTACCAGGCATGTAAAAGTTCTGAAGGTAATTATCACCATCGCCCAGCACATAACCACCGTCCAGGGTAAAATGAAAATCCCCTGCCCATTTTGTTTTAAAAATCTGGGTTATTCGTGAATCCAGACGCCAGTATTCCGGCTCTGAAGCATTTTTGTATGGCAAGCCTTTACGAATGTTGACATATATTTCCGGGTATTTGCTGCCAAGACCGATGACATTGCCTTCCGGTGTCCGCAGAATATTTTCTTTAATCACCCAATGCAACTCAAGCCCTGCCTGCCATTCCCTGATCTCATCAAAGAAGTCAGTGTGGAAAAACCGGTAATTGTTGGTTACATCAATTTGATTATGGTCAAGGTAAGCGTTTGCATAAAATCCCCGGAATGGCTTTGTTTTAAGCGATGCTCTCCAGGTTTCATAATAATCCATTTCCCTGAGAAACAAGGTCCTGAAACTCTCGGTACTAAACAAGCGTTTTTCATAGGATATCTGATTGGAAGGCCGCACATCAAAGAGATACTCAACATCAACGACAAGTTGGTTGTTTGTCAGCGGATACAAAGCCACTCCACCCCCGTATTTAAATTGCTTATCCCGAAACCCGTAAGCTCCAAAGCCATGCACCCTGAAATATTTGCTCAGCCTCCTGTTGGTTTCCAAACCAAGTCCAAGCCTGTATCCTTCAAATTCATTGTACCACATCAGGTCATTCAGCCGGATGTTAAATATTTTCCATGGAATGGCCCCGGTGGCAATGATTTCTATACTTTCCACCATGTGGTCAAAATGGTGCTCTTCTCCCAAAGAATCAATTAAACGGTAGGTTTCTTTTTCTTTCGCGTTTAATGGAAATTGCCTGTACTCATTCCACCACGAGGTATCGCGTTCAGCAGCTTTTTCTTCATATTCGATTTTAGTGCCTCCCCGAATTTTTTCATCTGCAGGCGTATTAATTTCAATATCCCGGATGTACGTTTTTCCAATGCCAATCATAGGCACAGTATTGCTGCGTGATGTATCATTTCCCACGCTTACACTATTGGCATTGGCCTGCGCAAAATTGAAAATAAAATCCGTGTTGAGTTGAACGGGAAACCAGTATTCTCCGCTTATTTTCTCA
The DNA here is from genome assembly GCA_964527535.1 of uncultured Bacteroidales bacterium. Taxonomy (GTDB): domain Bacteria; phylum Bacteroidota; class Bacteroidia; order Bacteroidales; family ML635J-15; genus JAQIBY01. The sequence goes on along the minus strand of CAZGPW010000124.1, from coordinate 37,273 downwards.
TATTTTTGCTGTATCTTTATGTCAAACATGCCGCTGGTTTCCATGGGCTCTGCCATGACGTTTTCTATGGCCCAGCCGTCGGTGGTAAGGGTAATAAACCCTTTTAATCCTTTAAAATTGGTGTTACGATGAGGACGAAAAGAAATCACAAAACTGGTATCCCCTGTTTCATGAAAAAGGCTGTCCTGAAGCAGGAAGAAATATTTATTGGTACAATTATCGCACAGCGGTGAAATAAATTCCTGCCCACCCACTTCAATGCTTTGGCGATAAAAGGTAAACGATTGAAACTCTGATGCAATGTACGTAAAAAATGGATTCTTTAATCCGGACATGCGACTGGCCAGTATTTTTTCGGAGGCTTTATCCGGTGATTCGAATTGTTTCCTGGTTACCGATTCCATCATAAACAGGTGTTTCTCATTTAAAAATTTGATGGTTTTGGCCAGTGATGATGTATCCGGTAATTCGGTTGTCGTATCTGTTTCTGCAAGTTGGCGCAGGCTGTCAACCTCCATGGTAATATAAAACTTGCTGTAGGATGTGTATGCGTAGGAATCCAGATTGTGCGGGGCATGTTTATCACGCATTTTGATGGCTCCTTTAATGATACGATGTGCTGGATTTATGCCTGGTAACACCGTCACCTCGTTTAACGTATATGTTTTTTGCTTCAGAGAAATTTCAACATAGCGTTTGTGTTCCGGGACGTCCACAATTTTTTCTTTGTACCCTACAAAACTGCATTTCAGGAATTCCGGGGTATGACTGGCAGGGATGCTAAAATATCCGTCAAGGTCGGTGGTGGTTCCTTGCCTGGCATCATTATACACCACATTGACAAAAGCCAGGGGTTTGCCTGTTTCGGCATCCGTAATGCGCCCCCGTAATGTTTCCTGTGCTACAGAAAACAAAGGAAACAACAAACACAAAAAAAATACAAGCTTATGCTTATTTGAATTTTCCACTTTTCAGCATGTTTATCTCATTCGGTTTAAGTACTCTGTATTTCCCCCGGGGAAGGTTCTTTTTTGTCAATCCGGCAAAATACACTCGGTCAAGTTTTTTTACTTTATAACCCAGGTGTTCAAAAATACGGCGAACAATGCGGTTTTTGCCCGAATGTATTTCTATGCCTACTTCCGTTTTCTTCTCATCCACATACGCAAGGGCATCTGCTTTGATAAAGCCATCTTCAAGCTCAATTCCCTTGCTGATGATTTCCATGTGCTCTTGATCCACAGGCTTATCAAGGCCAACGTGGTAAATTTTCTTTTTGTTGTACTTTGGATGCAAAAGCCGTTGTGTCAGGTCTCCGTCGTTGGTTAACAACAGTAGCCCGGTGCTGTTTCTGTCCAGCCTTCCAACAGGATACACCCTTTCAGTGACAGCATGTTTTACAATATCAAACACTGTGTGCCTGCCCTCCGGATCATCCATAGTGGTAACCACATCTTTGGGCTTATTGAGTAATAGATAAACATTTTTTTCACCCCGAATTACCTGCCCTTTAAATTCTACTTTTGCATCCGGAGGTATTTTTTCGCCCAGGGTTTTCACCACCTTTCCGTTCACTTTAACATGCCCCTCAGCAATGTGTTTATCTGCCTCACGCCGTGAACATACTCCCGCATTGGATAAATATTTATTCAGTCGAACACTTGCCGGCTTTTTTGAATTTAAATTTTGTTTTTTCATACCGTACAAATCTAAGTAAATTCATGAAAATGAACAGACATTATGCAAACATAATACCTTATATCAAAAAAATATTGTAACTTTTCACCGTTTAATTCGTTACACCATTGATTTATGACGACGAAGGAGTATAACGATAGTGTGGAAGAGTACGCTGACAACGTGTACAGGTTTATTCTGAGCAACCTGAAGAATGAAGAATTGTCGCGTGACATTGTACAGGACAGCTATGAACGATTATGGATGAACCATGAAAAAGTAGATGCAAAAAAAGTACGCTCCTATTTATTTACAACAGCGCATAACCGCATGATCGATATGATAAGAAAAGCTAAACATACGCAACAAATGGAAGAAACGCCTGAAATGTCATCCACTTATCATGATGATCAATACAGTGATTTGAATGAAGTGCTGAAAACAGCCCTTAGCGATTTAAATGAAACACAACGTTCGGTATTGCTGCTCAGGGATTATGAAAGCTACTCGTACAGGGAAATTTCGGAAATCACAGGCTTAACAGAAGCTCAGGTGAAAGTATATATTTACAGGGCAAGGTCAGCAATGAAAGAAAAAATTGGAAGCATTGAGGCCATTGTATAATATAAGGTATTATGACAACAATAAACAAACATAACTACGAAGCATACCTGCTGGATTTCATGGAAGGCAATCTGAGTGCAAAAGATGCAAAAGCACTTGAGGCGTTTTTACATGACAATCCGCAACTGGATGCCGATATATTTGACACCTCTGGTTTAAAACTCAATCCGGATAAAACACTGGATTATAACAGTAAAAATACATTGAAACGTGATGAAGAAATGCCGGAATTCAATCAGCGGGAAAAACTGCTCATCGGGCTGACTGAAAATGACTTGAATGAAGATGAAAAACAGCATGTGGAAAATCTGTTTGCTTCTGATGCATCGGCCATTGAAGAATATGAATTATACCGTAAATCAAAACTTCATCCGGACAAAAGCATCACTTACCCTCGCAAATCAGCCCTGAAAAAGAAAGCCGCATTAATTTCCTTGAAACAACTGCAATACATTGCTGCAGCTGCTGTAATAACAGGGTTGCTGGTTGTGGGGATGCTTCAGCTGAACATTCTCAACTCAAACCATACTCTCAACTCAAAGCACATTGCACAAGATAACATGATTTTATTTGATGCAGAAAAAACCACCCGGTCTGAAACCGACATATCAAAGCTGAATGCCGGGGCATCCACACAAACCACAATTGCATATCAAAACTTACCCGTTGCCGTTAGAAACAACAAACCTTCACAAACCACGGATAAGAGAACAACAGTAATAAAAACAGAACAATTACCCCGTCTGACCGCAGCTGCAATTATCCCTGCGACAATAACCAATTACCCTTCTGCAACAATGCATGAACGTGACATCCCTGAATTGTCTCCGGCATTTCCGGCAGGTGATCTTACTTATGTTGACAATCAAGACAACAAGACTCGTTTAAAAATGCCGGACCGCGGACAAATACAGACCCAATTCGATAATATAAAACCCATTGAAAGATTGCGTGAAGCCAAAAATGAACTGATTGCCGGTAATGTAAAAGCCTTTTTTGATTAATTAATGGGAACTTTTAATAATGAGCCCCGTCTAAAAAGTCAAAAAAATGAAAAATGCCACAAAGTCACTAAGACACCAAGATTCACAAAGTTCAGTAACACAACAGATTAAGATTTGTGTTACTTTGTGTCTTCGTGTCTTCGTGTCTTCGTGGCAAAACAATGCCTTTTTAGTCCCCAGTAAAAATAATCACGCTAAACAAAAAGTAACTGGAAAAGTTACATGTAAGACTGGACTAAATAATAAGAAAACCCTTGTTTTTTGTCAGTTATAAACATACAAAAGGCTTCCCTGCAGGTCGGTATAATATCTTTTCAATGGCAGTTCAGCTGGCCCTTTTAATACCGAACCGTCATATAAAGAAAACTGTGAGCCACATTCGGGGCATGTTGCTGTGCTGTTATCTTCAGCTTCAACCACAGCCCCTTCTGCATCAGGATGATACGGACATGCCCTTTCAAGAGCCATATATTCATTTGTATAATTACAGTGGATAATCACCCCTCTGTATCCTGCCACATTCATATATTCTGCATTCCCGGGAATTTTCAGGCTGTTATACTGTACTGAATTCAGATCAACGTAATAATTAAATACCACCTCAGGAATGTAATTATCATCCTGACATGCTGAAAAACAAATTACCGATAATGTTGTCAGCAATAATATTTTTTCTATTTTTGTTTTTAGAATTCGCGAATACATATACGACAAATTGAGCTCATTTGTTGGATTACAAATTTATGAAAAAGTTTTTAATAATAAGTATTATTCTTTATGGATTGTTACCTGCCAGCAATGCTGATTTGTCATGTGTAACAGCACAGAATACATATTCAATTGATCAAAAGAAAAAAAAACGCAAAGTCCGGAGAACACGGCATGAGCGTATAGAAGACAGAGCAGTAAGAAAGGCCGAAAGGAAACAGGAAAAACTGGCAAAACAACGTGAACGCCAGCACAAACGCGATTTAAAAACGCACAAAAAAAAGGTGTCCGGAGGCAGCAAAGAGCTTGTTAACGGGAAAAAAGTGTACAGGCGTATGAAAAAATCGGAACGTGAAGCACAGAAAAATTCCAGCAGAAAAAAACCGTTCTGGAAAACATTATTTAACAAAGATAAAAAACCCTAAATATGGAAGTTGGTGATATTCTTAATTTATTGTTGATTGTTGCTTTTGCAGTGGGAGCTCCCCTGATAAGTGTACTTGGAAAGAAAAAACAAAAAACAGAAAGCAACACACAGCCAGTTCAGGATGACCGGGAATATATAAATGCATCGTGGCCGGCGGATGAAGACAACACAAACCTTCAGACACAATCCAGCCCTGATACCCAACATGCATATTCTGATGAAGACATTGAAAACAAAAAAAATGACATAAAGAAAGCTTATGAACAAATAGATGAGCAAAATCTGACGAAAAGTGAAGTTTCCTCCCAAAAAGAAAAAAACAGCAAAACCGGGACAATGGAACTCAAGGAGCCTTTAAATCAGGATATTAATGGGGTATCACAGTCAAAAACACGATCTGAGGCATCAAAAATTGCACGTGGCTTTGATATTAAAAAAGCAGTAATTTTCTCAGAAATTTTGAACACAAAATATTTTTAAGGGATTTTTATTTGAATATTTTTTGCTCGTTCAATTTTGGACATTATATTTACGCTTTCAATTTATGGGTTAAGAAATTAAAATAAAAGAACATTAAAGATAAAACTATGCTACGGAGATTAATTATTGGTTTAACAGCAATTATGATCAGTACCGGCACATTTGCTCAGTCTGGTACATTGAAAGGCAAAGTACTTGATGCAGAAACAGGAGAGGCTATACCTTTTGCCAATGTGAGTATTCTGGAGGGTGGAAGTACTGTATCAGGCGGCATGACAGACTTTGAAGGGACATACCAGATAAAACCTGTTCCTGCCGGGAAATACGATGTAAAGGCAACGTATGTTGGATACGCACCACTGCAATATAATAATGTACAAGTTGAAGCAGGAAAGATTACCTTTCAGGATTTTGAATTGAAGGCTTCTGCTGAAGTGTTAGAGGAAGTAGAAATAAAAGATTACAAAGTACCTCTGATTAAAAAAGACCAGACTCAATCAGGTGGTACTGTAACTTCTGACGATATTGCCAAAATGCCTGGACGCTCTGCTAACGCCGTAGCTACAACAATTGGTGGTGTATATTCCGAAGATGGTGAAGTGGGAAGCATTCGCGGGGCACGTTCTGAAGCCACTGTTTATTATGTAGATGGAGTAAAAGTCCGTGGTACCAATGCCGTCCCGAAATCTGCCATTGAACAAGTATCTGTTATAACCGGGGGTGTGGCTGCCAAATATGGCGATGCCACTGGTGGTATCATTGATGTAACCACAAAAGGCCCGACAAATAAGTTTTTTGGCGGTGCTGAGGTGGTAACATCCCAATACCTTGATCCATCTGGATATAACCTTGGGGGATTGATGTTGTCAGGGCCTATTTATCGTACCAAAGAAGCTGGCAGCGACAGGGAGCGTACTGTAGCAGGATTCCTGCTTTCTTCCGAAGTTGAATATATCCAGGATGGTAATCCTTCAGCCATTGGTACATGGGTGGCTAAAGATGATGTCAGGGATGAAATTGCACAGGACCCGCTACGGGTAATACCCACAGAATCCGGTTTTCCCATTATTTATGAGAATGCCGAATTTTTAAGAGATGATGCATTTAAAACTGTGGATGTCCGGCCTGATGCTGAAAGATTAAAAGTAAATTTGTCAGGGAAAGTGGATTTTCAGCCCATCAAAAACCTCAACATCACCTTTGGTGGGTCTATGGACTACAGAAACCAACGCATTTATAGTTATGCCAACTCTTTATTCAACTCTGAAAACAACGGGCAGCAAATTTATAATAACTGGAGGTTATATGGCAGATTAACCCAAAAATTCCAGTCACCTTCTCAGGAAGAAGATGAAGAAAAGGAAGATCGACTGATCAGCAATGCCTATTATTCCATACAGGTAGATTACTCAAAAACAGCAAGCATAACCCAGGACAAAATTCATCAGGATAATTTCTTTGATTACGGATATGTTGGTAAGTATGAGATCATCCCTGAAAAATTCTATGCATGGGGAACCGATACTGCAATTAACCTCGAAGGATGGATACATGAAACTTACTTTTACAGAATTGATGATTTTACACCAGGGACCTTAAATCCTGAGCTTTCAACCTATTCTGAGCAGTTTTTTGATATTGTTGGAGATCAATTTCGCATCGACAGGAACACTGTAATCCAGAACGGCGGATTATTGAATGGATCCGGTCCACCTTCAGTTGCTGGATTATATAATGCCCCCGGACTTCCTTATACAAGTTATTCTCATACAGACAACAATCAGATGCGTGTTGCAGCAAGTGGTATTGCAGACGTTAAAGACCATGAGTTAACATTGGGATTTGAGTTTGAACAAAGAAAAGATAACTATTACGGATTGTCTGCTTTTGGACTCTGGAATCTTGCGGAAGACCAGATGAATAAACACATCATGGAACGTGATCTTAACAATCCGAATCCCGTGTATGATGCCAATGGTGTCTTCCAGGATACAATTAACTATCCCCGGCTTTATAATGAATCTCAACAGGCCCTTTTTGATATTAAATTCCGTGAACATCTTGGGAAACCTGTTGATGGCCTTGAGTGGATTGACGTGGATTCTTATGATCCCGATGCGTTTGATGTTTCCTATTTTTCTGCACCTGAGTTACTCAACCAGGGATCTTCATACGTTGCTTATTATGGTTATGATCATACAGGGGAAAAACTGGATTATGACCCCAGTTTTGAGGATTTTTTCACCAAAACTGATGAATATGGCAACCTGAGTCGTCCAATTCCGGCCTTCCAACCCAACTACATTGCAGGATATATTCAGGATAAGTTTTCTTTTCAGGATCTTATTTTTAACGTGGGGGTCAGGGTTGACCGCTATGATGCAAACCAAAGGGTACTTAAAGACCCGTACATTTTCAGTGATGCATATCGTGTCGGAGAATCTGATCCGGCCGGCCTGCTTGCTGAATCAGAAATTCCCGGCAACATCAACCAAGGTGCTGTTGTGTATGTGAATGATGCCGAAAACCCGTCACGGATTACAGGTTTTCGTGATGGAGATACATGGTACACCCATCAGGGAACAGAAACCGAAAACCCGGATGTCATTAAAGGAGCCTCAGGTATTACTCCTTATTTGATCGAAAATGAGGAACTAAATACAAACGCATTTGTTGATTATGAACCACAAATCACTGTTATGCCGCGTGTGGCATTCTCATTCCCCATTTCTGATGAAGCATTGTTTTTTGCCCATTATGATATTTTATCCAAACGCCCCTCTTACAATGCACGATTGAACCCAATTCAATATCTGTATATCAGACAAGTTAATGATGAACCTATTAGTAATCCCAATCAAACCACTGAAAAAACCATTGATTACGAAGTGGGATATCAACAAAAACTGGGGAATACCTCTTCACTAAAGCTATCAGCATATTATCGTGAAATGCGTGATATGCAGCAAGCCATCGCTGTCAATGGTGCTTATCCTGTAGATTATTATACATACGGGAACATTGACTTTGGTACTGTAAAAGGGTTTTCTGCAGCTTATGACTTGAGAAGAACCGGAAATGTTTCACTGAGAGCATCATACACATTGCAATTTGCCAATGGTACAGGTTCTTCTTTTGAATCCGGTCTGGATATCATTAAATCAGACCAACCAAACCTGAGAACAACCATTCCTCTAAACTTTGATCAAAGACACAGTATTTCTGCAACACTTGACTACCGGTTTGGCGGAAAAGCCAACGGTACGCCGTACAAAGGTCCAAAATGGTTTGATACCAATTTCCTTGCTAATACAGGAGTTAACTTTGTTGTGAATTCAGGTTCCGGCAGTCCCTTTTCTCAGCTTAGCCGGCCATTACAAGGAAAACTTGTTGGATCGCTCAATGGATCACGTAAACCGTGGCGTACTACCATTAATATGCGTCTTGACCGCGATATCCGTTTGACATTGAAAGATGCAGATAAAGATGCTGGAACAAAAGAAAAATTTGCATTTATCAATGTGTATCTTGAAATTTCAAACCTGCTGGATACCAAAAATGTACTTGATGTTTATGGCTATACAGGGAACCCCGATGATGATGGATTTTTAACTTATTCTGCATATCAGGATGCCATTGAAACACAAACAGACGAAGAAGCATACAGGAACTATTATGCTATGTATATTAACAGTCCATACAATTACAGTGCACCACGAACCATTCGTTTGGGTGTCCAATTTAATTTTTAATTAGTTTGTAAAACATTTTAAAGCGATCATAAAAATGAAAAGCCTTAAATTATTAATCGGAATCAGTGTTTTAAGTTTGTTTACATTTCAGGCATTGGCTGATGTCAATCCTGCTGACAAACCCAGATCAGAAGATAAAGCCGGTAAAGCCGCAGGCTGTGAACCTGGAAAAACTTCAACGGAATTGTATATAAACAATGTGCGTACACTTATACATACCGGTGGTGATATGTGGTGGGATCTTCAGGGAGCTCCCGTATATGAAGTGCCGGCCACAGAATCAGGAAACGGCCCAAATGCTTTGTTTTGTGGTGGCATTTGGATGGGTGGCCTTGATGCCAACGGGCAATTGAAACTTGCAGCCGTAAGGTATCGTGGACGTGGTGTTGATTATTGGACAGGCCCATTGATTACCAGTGGCTCTGAAATCGCCAGTGTCTCTTTTGATGTATGTAATGAATATGATAGCCATTATCCCATGGGAAAAAAGATGGTGGATGAATTCAGGGCTTGGTTTAATTGTCAGGAAGACCCCGAATGTAATGTCGCTGAAGAGTTTCCAACCTATTCCATCCCAGAAGAGATTCTCGACTGGCCTGCCCACGGTCCGGCAGGAGGATATGCTTATTATCTCGCACCGTTCTGGGATTATAATGGTGACGGATATTATAATCCTTATGACGGAGATTTTCCATATTATGAATACCCTGACGAAGGAATAACCGATGACCCCAATTGTATCAGGCCACGTGACAGGGAAGCAAAAATTTACGGAGATTCAACATTATGGTGGGTTTATAATGACAAAGGGAACAACCATACTGAAACAGGAGGTGATGCCATTGGTATGGAGATAAGAGCTCAGGCCTTTGGTTTCTCTACCAATGACGAACTCAATGACATGACATTCTATAATTATAACCTCATCAACCGTTCTACTTATACTTTATATGAAACATATTTTGGCATCTGGACAGATGCCGACCTTGGTAATCCTTATGATGATTATGTTGGTTGTGATGTCAAAAGGGGCCTTGGTTATTTATACAATGGTGATAATGAGGATGAGGATGAAGGTTCAAGCCCCGGATATGGGGAACAACCACCGGCCATTGGTATTGACTTTTTTGAAGGCCCGTATCAGGACCCGGACGGAAAAGACAATTCATCAAGCTATGATACCGTAAATGGTTCACCTGTGTTAAATTGCAATAAAGGCGATATCCTCAACGGAAACATTAATGGCCTTAATTTCGAAGATGGTACAATCGATAATGAACGCTGGGGAATGCGGCGCTTTTTGTATTTTAATAATGTTGGAGGAGGTCATAACCCAAATACTACTGATCCTACGGATGCCATTGATTATTATAATTATATGACAGGATACTGGAAGGATGGCTCTCCCCTGTTGTATGGCGGAACCGGTCATGAGTCATCATCGGGTGCTACAAACATGGAAACTGACTTTATGTTCCCGGGAAATCCCACCACAGACATTTGTGGCTGGGGACAGGGTGGTGAAGTTATGCCCGACTGGTCTGAAGAAACAGAAGACAACGCTCCTTATGATCGTAGGTTTGTACAGTCTGCAGGCCCCTTTACCCTCCAACCCGGTGCTGTGAATGATATTACCCTGGGGGCAGTTTATGCCAGGGCAAGTTCCGGTGGCCCCTGGGAGTCTGTTAATGCAGTAAAAAGAGCCGATGATAAAGCACAAACTTTATTTGAGAATTGTTTCCGTGTACTCAACGGACCTGATGCACCTGAATTGAATATTGTAGAACTTGATAAAAAACTGATCTTCCACATCTATAATAAAGAAAATTCTAACAACTACCTTGAAGAGTACGAAGAAGAAGACAATACAATTATTTGCGGAGGGGAACTTGATCCTTGTGATGAATATTACCGTTTCCAGGGATATCAGGTGTTCCAGTTAAAAAATGAGTCAGCAGGGGTTACAGATCGTGAAGATAGAGACCTGGTGCGCGAAGTATTCCAATGTGATATCAAAGATGATGTATCACAACTTGTTAATTATAATTGGTCTGATGAATTGGGGGCCAATGTTCCTCAGGAAATGGTAAATGGTGCCAATTCAGGTATTGAACATAGCTTTGTTATTACTGAAGACCGTTTTGCCAGTGGAGATAAAAGGTTGATAAATCACAAAACTTATTATTACACAGCCGTTGCTTATGGTTATAATAAAACTGAAGCCTATGACCAGCAGATTCAGGAAACATTCAATGGACTGAAAAAACCATACCTTGCCGGACGTAATAACATTAAAAAATACACAGGAATGCCTCATATTAATGACCCTGCAAATGAAGGGACAGAAATACAGGCAGAATACGGTTATGGTCCGGAAATATCCCAAATTGAAGGATATGGCAACGGAAACAATGTTCTTGACTTAAAAGAAGAGACCATTGAAACCATCATGAGTGGTTATCCCTGGAAAGACCATACCCCAACTTACATAAACGGAAAAGGCCCAATAGATGTTAAAGTCATTGATCCATTAAATGTAGTGGATGGGTCATATACATTGAAATTTCACAATGCCTCATCGAACTATTACGGGTTACAGGCAGATGGTGCTGATTGGATACTTATTGACAACGCAAATAACGATACCATTCATTCTGACTATCCGATCAATAAAACAAAACATGATCAATTGTTGCTTGACCTTGGTTTAAGTATTTCCATAAACCAGGTTTATCCTGCTGCTTATAAAAACCGAAATGACCTTAGAAACGGCTTTTTAGAAGCCAGTATAGAATTTGAAGATGAAACGAGGCCCTGGTTATCATTTATCCCTGATGGTGATAACCTTGATCCGTATAACTGGATAAGGCTGGGAGATTATACTGATGATACTGATCCTGATGTACCTTCGAATCCGAATTACAATGATTATTTGGGTCATGATCCTGATCAGGATTTTGAAAAAATACTTGGCGGTACCTGGGGCCCAACTTATCATACATCTCAGTTTAAATACGGTCCGCTTTATGACAGGTCTCAAATGAACATTGACAAATACGGCCTGCTTTCAAGTGTTGATGTCGTTTTTACAAGCGATACAAGCAAATGGACAAGGTGTGTGGTGCTTGAAATGTGTGAAAACGAGTGGACAACCGATGAAGATGGATTTCAGGAAGAGGTAAAACCATATGTAAATCATTTGTCGGAAGGCAATGCATTGCGTTTTGACCTAAGGCAATCTCCATCCGTTGATAAAAACGGAGATCCCATACCAGGCGATACCACCCATGGTTTAAGCTGGTTTCCCGGATATGCTATAGATGTGAGGACAGGTGAACGCCTCAATATGGCCTTTGGTGAAGACTCCTGGCTCAAAGGAGAAAACGGTGATGATATGATGTGGAATCCGTCCGACGGAATTTACAATCTCAATGGCCCGTTGTTTGGAGGGAAGCACTATATTTATGTGTTTGGAAATACAAATTATGTGCAAAACCCGGAGATCTCAACTCCTGCTTATGATTCATGCAAATGGATACACGATATGATGATGGAATATGAAGAAAACCAAAGCATTATGTACAAACGATGGGCACTCAGCGGCGCCATGTGGACATCCATACCTTACCTCAATGAAGGCTATGAGTTGCTGGAAACTGATGTGAAAGTACGCATCAGGGTAGCTACTCCGTATTTCCAGAGATTCGGCGAATTGGCCATTGATGATCCTGAGAATGACAACTTTGGCATGTACACATTCAATACCACCGATATCCAAACATTAACCAAAGATTTGGATGTAGCAGAATCCGCCCTCGACCTGATCAGGGTAGTGCCAAATCCATATTATGGCACATCCTATTATGAAACATCTCAGCTTGATAACCGTGTGCGTATTACCAACCTCCCACAAAAATGTACAATTAGCATTTATAATGTTAGCGGAAGGCTGATACGAAGATTCACAAAAGCAAACGACGCTTCTTACATCGACTGGGATTTGAAAAATTCATACAACATTGCAATATCAAGTGGCATGTACATCATTCATATTGATGCACCTGACATTGGTGAAAAAGTAGTCAAATGGTTTGGTTCACTCAGGCCTGTTGATTTGCAGAACTTTTAATAACAATGAATACGATAACATTTTAATAATAATGTCATGAAAAAAAGATTTCAAAATTTACTGATTGTCACACTGGGATGCTTACTTCTCAGTCCAGCGTTGATGGCAGGTAATGAACAACGCGCCGGTAGTGCCGGAGCCTCGGAATTATTAATTAACCCATGGGCGCGCAGTTCCGGTTGGGGAAGTGCAAATGTAGGCTGTGTTCAGGGTCTTGAAGGCCTTTACCAGAACATTGCCGGAACCGCTTTTACCAGACGCACAGAACTGATATTTACCAATTCCCAATACCTGGTTGGTAGTGGTATCAATATGAATAATTTTGGCTTCAGCCAGAAAGTGGGTGAAGTTGGTGTGCTTAGTGTTGGCGTTATGACCATGGATTTTGGTGATATAGAAATCACCACTGAAGAACTGCCCGAAGGTGGGCTGGGAAACTACAGTGTCAGTTACAATAACATCCAACTGGCCTATGCACAGGAATTTTCCAACAGCATCTATGGTGGAATGGGTGTGAAAATTATCAATGAAGGCCTGCCCGATGCCAACACCATGGGTTTTGCCCTTGATGCCGGTATTCAGTATGTTACCGGTGTTGGAAAAGACAAACTTGGTAACCGCAAACGCGACAACCTGCGCTTTGGTATCTCCATGAAAAATGTGGGCAGCACCATGAAATTTACAGGTGACGGGATGTCTTTTATCGGTGATTCAGAGTGGGGTACCAACATGACTGTAGAACATCGTTCCGCTGAATTTGAACTCCCTTCCCTGATTAAAATTGGCGCTTCATATTATATCGATCTCGATGTAAAAACCCCTTCTGATGCCAGAATGGGTGAAGAATCAACAGATGCCGACGAACTGATAAGCAACCATCAGCTAGTTATTTCTGCCAATTTTACATCCAATTCTTTTACCAGAGACCAGTTTCACTTCGGGATGGAATATGGATTTAAAGACCTGTTTTTCCTCCGCGGCGGCTATGTTTATGAAAAAGGCATGTTTGAATATTCTGAACGAAATACCGTGTTTACAGGACCGGCCGCAGGGATTTCAGTACACATACCCATGAATGACTCAGGCAGCGTTATCGCCATTGATTACAGCTACCGCGACACCAATCCTTTTGCTGGTGTACATACCATTGGTGCACGGGTGACATTATAAAATACAGTAAGACATTATTATTGACCCTCAAAAAGCCGCTTCTTCACAGGAGTGGCTTTTTTTATTTTTTAATGTTCGTTTTTTTGTTATATTGCAGGATAAATTCTGTATTATATTAACTTTATGTTCTGACATGATGAAAAACTACCTTATACTCGTTCTGTTATTTATGTGTGTGGGGATTAATTTTGCATTCTCACAAGCCGGGTACATTCCCGTGGCCGATTGTGAACCCCCAAAATCAAGCGCTTACCTTGACATCAATAATGTCAGAGCCAAAATATTAGGCGGTAGTGATATGTGGTGGGACCTGCAGGGAGCACCTGAATACGAAGTTCCTAAAAACAACGGAACGCATACGTTTTCTGCCGGGGGATTATGGGTAGGCGGCAAAGATGCCAATGATCAATTGCATGTCATGGCTCATAGATATCGCCAAAGCGGAGTCTCAGCATACCCCGGGCCTTTGATCGCTGAAAATAGTGATGCCGGTACAACCAATGCAGAAGTGTGCCATGAGTACGATAAGCTGTATAAAATAAACAGGGAGCAAGTGGAAACATTCAGAAAATGGTACGATTGCAAACAAAATCCCGATTGCAACACCGAAGCCCATTTTCCCGGTTATGCCATTCCCGATGAAATTCTGAACTGGCCGGCACATGGACCTGCAGGTGGGTATGCATACTACCTCGCTCCGTTTTGGGATGCCAACAACGACGGTGTTTATAACCCGTATGACGGGGATTTCCCCTATTTTGAATTCCCTGATGACGGCATCACTGACAATCCGGATTGCATTGATGTTCCCGGACAAGACCCAAAACTCTACGGAGACCAAACCATCTGGCAGGTGTTTAACGATTCCGGAAATGATGACGGAGACATTGGCGGCCAACCCCTCGGCTTTGAATTCCATGCCCAGGCTTATGCTTATGCCACCAACAATGTGCTCAACGATCAAACCTTGTACCATTACCGGATGATCAACCGTTCCACCAACAGTTATCATGACCTGTATGTTGGATTCTGGACAGATGCCGACCTGGGTGGTCCTTATGATGATTACACGGGATGTGATGTTTCAAGAGGCCTTGGATACATATATAACGGAGATGATGTTGATGAAGACGATGGTTCATCGTTCGGATATGGTGATAACCCGCCTGCTGCAGGCCTTGATTTTGTGGCAGGTCCGTACAAAGATAAAAACCATAAAGACGATGCCAGCAATTGGGTAATCACTGAAGACGGAACCCGGCAGCTTGATTGCGATGCAGCCGATTTTATGAATGGCAACATCAACGGGCAAAATTTTGAGGATGGCATTGTGGACAATGAAAGGCTGGGCATACAACATTTTATAGATTTTAACTGTGGTGGAGGCTGTCATCCCGGCACATGGTCCCCCGAAAAAGATAATCAATATTATAATTATTTAACGGGACACTGGAAAGACGGTAGCCACCTTAAATATGGTGGTACGGCTCATCAATCCGATGCTTCAGCCACCGAAGTAAACACCAATTTTATGTTTCCCGGGGATCCCACCACCGACCCATGCGGCTGGGGCCAAAACGGTCAGGTAATGCCCGGATGGTCCGAAGAATCCGAAGGAAATCCCCCTTATGACAGGTATTTTGTTGTCAGCACAGGACCAATTACCATGGAACCCGGCGCAGTCAATGATTTTACCATGGCTGCCTTGTATGGCCGCGCTTTCAAAGGTTCTGCCTGGGAAAGTGTGAAAGCACTCAAAAGGGTGGATGACGCTGTACAAAACATGTTTGACCGTTGTTTCAGAATCCTTGACGGACCGGATGACCCGGAATTGAACATCGTGGAACTTGACCGAAAACTGGTATTTCACATCATGAACAACGAAACATCAAACAATTACCTGGAATCATACAAAGCAAGGGATCCCAAAATACCAGAAAACGCCGTCAGCAACAGCGATGATCTCTATTATCACTTCCAGGGATACCAGGTATTCCAGTTAAAAGATGACAATGTGGATTTTTTCGAAGACAGGTATGATACCACCAAGGTAAAAGAGATTTTTCAATGCGATATTATGGATGATGTAGAAAACCTTGTCAATTACAAATTGAATCCTGAAAGCGATGCCCTGGATGAACAACTCGAAGTAGAAGCTGCCAATGAAGGCATAAACCACAGTTTTGAACTCACCACCGATGCGTTTCCCTGGAGTGACAATAATAAGCTGGTGAATCATAAACCTGTGTATTTTGTTGCCAAAGCTTACGCTGTAAATCAGCACAATGTGTTTTCACATGATGATCCCGGAACTTTTTCCGGCCAAACGGAACCTTACCTGACAGGAAGAAATAAACCGGTCATATACAAAGCCACCGCACATAAAACACTGCCACAAAACCAGGGAACGGTGTTGTTTTCTGACTATGGCGATGGTGTAGAGATTACGCAGATCGCTGGATACGGCAATGGCAACAATGTCATTGACCTGACTGAAGAAAGCATTGAAACCATCATGAGCGGATACCCATGGAAAGATTTTACTCCAACATATAAACAAGGCAGAGGCCCCGTTGATGTGAAAGTCATTGACCCGTTAAACGTTGTTGACGATACATATACACTGGAATTTATTAATGCTTATGTCAACTATTATGAACTGGTGGGAGAATCTGACTGGATACTTGTCAACGCTGATAATGATACCATAGATTCTGATCATGCCATTACCAAAGCGAACAATGAACAATTGCTTCCGGAACTTGGATTGAGTATTTCAATTGCGCAGGTTGACCCGGCAGCTTATAAAAATCTAAATCCAAACCAAAATGGTTTCCTGGAAGCATCCATAGCATTTGAAGACCCTGACAAACCTTGGTTGTCTTTTGTTCCCGATGGTGACAGGTTTGATCCATTTAACTGGATCAGGGTGGGGAATTATGAAGATGGATCATTTGAATATCCAAACCAGAATTACAACGATTACCTCGGCATGGATCCGGATGAGTATTATGAAAGCATTCTTGGAGGCACGTGGGCACCGGTTTATCTCACATCCAGATTCAAATACGGTCCTTGTTATGACAGATCACAGATGGACATTGACAAATACGGCCCCTTATCCAGCGTGGATGTTGTCATCACAAGCGATAAAGATAAATGGACAAAGTGCGTAGTACTGGAAATGTGTGAAAACGAATGGACAACCAATGAACACGGGCAGGAAGTAGAAGTTACCCCGCTTGTAAATTACCTCTCGGAAGGCAATGCCCTGCGTTTTGATCTGCGTCAGCATCCTTCCGTTGATAAGTACGGGGATACCATTCCCGGGGATACAACCCATGGAATGAGCTGGTTCCCGGGTTATGCCATAGATGTGAGAACAGGCGAGCGCCTTAACATGGCTTTTGGTGAAGACTCATGGCTTGCCGGCGAAAACGGTAACGATATGATGTGGAATCCTTCATCAAGTGTTTATGACACCCTCAATGGACCACGTTTTGGCGGCAAACATTATATCTACGTTTTTGGGCATACCAATAACGTGCATAACTCTGAAATTTCAACACCGGCGTATGATTCATGCAAGTGGATTTACAATAAAATGCGTGAGTATGAAGAAATCGGTCATGCACGATATAAAAAGTGGGCTCTCAGCGGCGCCATGTGGACATCAATCCCTTACCTCAGTGATGACTATGATTTGCTCGAAACCGATGTAAAAATACGCATCAGGGTAGCTACGCCTTATTTCTACAGGGATTTTTCATCAGGCGATACTGAAACTGATAAGCCATGTCAATACACGTTCAACACAACCAACCTCCAAACCATAACCCAAAACAGTGAAGTAGCAGAATCTGCCCTTGACCTGATCCGGGTGGTTCCCAATCCGTATTACGGCTATTCGCATTATCAAAGCAGTGGAACGCGCTGTGTGAAAATCACCAACCTGCCACAAACCTGTACCATCAGTATTTTTGATGTATCCGGTACACTTATTCGCCGTTTCAGCAAATCGGATGATATGCCATGGCTGGAATGGGACCTCAATCACAAATCAGGAAAACGCATCAGCGGTGGCATGTACATCATCCATATTGATGCCCCTGGCATTGGTGAAAAAGTGGTGAAATGGTTCGGGGCCTTAAGTGAATAAAAAATAAAAACCCTTCTGTCTGCGTTTTTAATAAGATTCACCACACGAAATTTGTTTTTCGTCTAAAACAGTTAAATAAATTTTGTAACATGAAGAAAACTACTTATGTTTGTACTTTGGAATCTCCGCTAACCTAGCAGGGGGTTCTTTTTTATTGTGTATTTTAAAATAAATCAGCCTTATGGCAAAAACAATATATGTAACCGAAGCGGGCCTAAATAAGATGAGGAAAGAACTGAAGCACATGCAATCAGTTGAAAGGCCTGCAATATCACAACAAATAGCTGAAGCAAGAGACAAAGGAGATTTGTCTGAAAATGCAGAATACGATGCTGCCAAAGAAGCACAGGGCATCCTGGAAATGAAAATTGCCAAACTTCAGGAAACCGTTAACAATGCCAGAATCATTGATCCTTCTAAAATTGATACAAAGACAGTCAGGCTACTGAATAAAGTTAAGTTAAAAAACTTAAAGAATAATGCTGTCATGCAATATCAAATTGTGGCAGAAAGCGAAGCAGATATTAAATCGGGAAAGATTTCAGTAAACACACCCATTGCAAAAGGCCTTCTTGGGAAGGAAGTTGGTGATGTTGCCGAAATTGAGGTGCCAAACGGAAAAATGCAATTTGAAGTTTTAGAAATAAGCATGTAATCCATATCGTTATGAGCTCAATCTTTTCAAAAATTGTAGATGGTGACATTCCTGCCCACAAAGTGGCGGAAAATGACAATTTTCTTGCCTTTTTTGACATCAATCCCCTTAAAAAAGGACACACGCTGGTTATTCCCAAAAAGGAAGTGGATTATCTGTTTGATCTTGATACAGAAACGTATCAGGGGCTTATGGATTTCACAAAACGGGTAGCCAGTGCCCTTGAACCAAACGTGGAATGCAAACGCCTCGCCGTTGTTGTGCTTGGACTTGAAGTGCCTCATGCACACGTACACCTCATCCCTATGGATAAAGAATCCGATGTGCATTTTTCCAACCCCAGGGTAAAAATGACAGACGAAGAATTCAATGCGCTTGCTGAAAAAGTGAAAAAGGATTTCAGGTAACTTACATTTACAGGCATAAAATCATTGTCTATGAAGGTTCTACTGCAAACTTAGTGGGTAATCCCTTAGGATGTAATAAAAAAAAACCGCCCTGAAACAAGACGGTTCTCTAAGAATACTTTGTATGTTTTGCAATTAGTCTGCTTTTTTTACATCAACAGCATTCATGCCTTTACGGCCTTCAGATAATTCAAAAGTCACTTCATCGTCTTTATCAATTTCATCGATAAGACCACTAACGTGTACAAAATACTCTTTTTCAGTTTCTACATCTTTAATGAAACCATATCCTTTGGTCCGATTAAAGAATTTAACAATACCTTTGTTCATAATAAATAAAAATTAAAAATTAAAATTAAATTCAAAGCAAAGATATAATAAATAATTACACATACAACATAATTTTAAAAAATCTTAAAAATAATTTAAAAAACCCAATAAGAGACTGGCTTGAGGTAATTTATATTTTAGATTTTATTTAAAATATGAATCCCGGGGGATATACATTTTTTTGCTTATCCCAGTAAAGGCTGTGTTTGTAAAACCAGTTCATCACCGGCCACTGTTCATTTTTCAATGTTGGATTGTCTTTCTGCCACTGCACAAATTCTTTTTTAAGAGAAGGATTATTTTCAAGCATTTCAGGTGCCATTTGTTCCATCACATAAATTTCAGCGTATTCTTTTTGTTCAAAAATAGCGTTGAAATATCCCCATTTTAACATGGATGACGATGCTTCAGGGTGCAAAAGATGCATGATAATTTTGGCATTTGCCTGGTTGAGTGGAATGTAAACTGATTGTGCGGGAAAGCTTTTCTTAACCATGGCAGAGTCAAGGGAAAACTCACTTACACCCATGGCCCCTTCATTCGGAGAAGAAGAAAACGATACATCATCAAACATATATTGCAATACTTCAAAGCCGGTATCCTGCAAAATTCTTTGATATTCAATGTTATGAATGTCCAACCGTTGTATCACTTCATCCCATTCGGGCGGGATGACGATAGCGCGTGGTATTCTGACTTGTTTTTGTGGTTCCAGATCATCGTAAAATTTCATTTTGTACGTGGTGTCTTTGTCCCCGTATTTAAAATACGTACCCCCTGTCAGTGCTGATTTTTCTTTGGTGTAGGTTTTACCAAGAAAATCCACATACCTGTATTCATCCGTTGTTTCCCATTGAAGTGGGTAGGGATTGTTTCTGAATGTTTGGGAGATTGTGTATGAATCAGCCAGGTGGTTTACTTCTGCTAATGCATCGCTTTCATCGTTGAGGATATCCATGGTTTTAGCAAGGGCTTCATAGGTAGCCCACACCCGGACATCATAGGATTTTAACATGTGGGTTTCAATCAAAAATCCTGGACGGTTTTTGACAGCGGTATATCCCTGGGCAAGCATAGGGCCGGATACCCAGGCTGAAAGTCCGCTTTCATGGTCATGCCACTTTCTGAAAGAAACATAGCGGAACATAGGATAACCTGCATCCGCCATGGATTTTTTCAGTGGATTGAGGTATTTTTCTTTCATCCAGGTGGTTTGTTTTTTTTCCATGTTCCCGTAAATCGGCAAATCGTACGTAATGGCATACTGATAATCCGCCCCGTTGGTGGTGTGGCAGTCTATGAAAAAATCCGGAACCCACAGGTTATACAGAGTGTGCCAGGCTTTCATTTCCGGTGATTCTGCGCGGAGGTAGTCTCGATTCAAATTCAGGTTTGTTGCGTTGGTGCGCCACCCCATTTCTTCAGGGCCATTTTGATTGATGCGGTTGAATGGTGACCTTCGCATATAACCATCCACGTTAAATACCGGAATGAACAAAATACTTACATTGTCAAGCCAGGCTTTCATTTCCGGTTTTTGCATGATATCCCTGACAAACATTAACCCCGCTGAAGTACCATCGGGTTCACCCGGATGAATGCTTGCCTGTATCATCAATACAATACGGCCTGCATTGCGTATCAGTTGGGGAGAGGTGAAACCGTCTTTATCGATCACCAGCAACGGCAAATCGTAAAACCGACCGGATTTCCCAAATGCACTGTAATTTACTTTGGGATGTAAATTATTCAACTCCTTGCAATAATTGACAACTTCTTCGTATGTACCACAAGATTTATAGTCAGACTTTTCAAACGGCGTAAGCGGTTCCTGAGCATGCAATTGATAAATCGCTGCTAATAAAATTAGTGTTGTTATTTGTTTCATAGTTATTATTTTTTGCCAAATCACAAAATTTATGTTTTTGTACATGCCTTACATTTCCTGCAACATAAATGAAAAACAAAATTATTTTAAAAATTGGGATAAAACATTTTTGTTGAGGATTTTTATCTTTTTCCCTTTTGACCGGATGATATTTTCTTTATTAAGTTGCCTGATCGTACGGCTTAACGATGGCCTGGTAATGCCAAACATATCTGCAATGTTCTGATGTGTATGTGGAAGGTTAAACTCATCTGCCTTGAATTTCTGTACCTGTTCAAGCAAATAGTAAGCAACCTTTCCTTTGATGGAGTGTAAGCCCAGTATTTTTAATTTTTGGGAAAGGTATTGAATGTTGTTGGCTATGATATTCAGATAATTGTTTAAGACACCCGGATGGGTAGCAAATAGATGAGATAGCTCATCTTTGGGGATCAAGAGAATTTTTGTGTCTTCTTTGGCGGTAACGATGTAAGGTAAAATATTGTCTTCCCCGAATAACAAGGAAGGGGAAACGGCATCCGGCGCTTGGATGTGATTTACAAGAAGGACATTGCCTTCAAAATCTGTAATTTCCAGGGATACCGTTCCTTTTACCAATATCATCATCTGCGTATATTCATCGCCTGCAAAAAAAAGAACATCATTTTTTTGGTACGTTTTTGTCTGGTGGTGAATGCTTTTTATCGTCGTTCCTATGTCTTGATTATTGAGGTTTCTGAAAAGAAAATTTTTGCTCAACACATTGGTATAATTCAGGCAACAATAACTGCATTTGTTGTTGCATACCGGGATAAGGTCTTTTTTTTCAGGCATGTTGCTTTTTTGTAACATATGTTACTGTATGGGGGCAAATATACACGTATTTTTACAATTAATTACAACAAATTGTTTAACTTAAAAAATCGAAAACTATGAAAATGTTTTGTTATCAATGTCAGGAAACAGCCAAAAATACAGGTTGTACAATTGCAGGGGTCTGCGGAAAAAAAGACGATCTTGCCAACATGATGGACCTGTTGATTTATGTCAGCAAAGGGGTGTCCATCCTCTCTGTGAAAGCCCGCGAAGCAGGCATTGAAGTTCCGAAAGCCAATAAATTTGTTTTCGAGGCTTTGTTTACTACCATCACCAATGCCAACTTTGATAAGGCAGCTATCGTTGATAAAATCAGAGAAGGCTTTGAAATTCGTCAATGCCTGAAAGATAAATTGGAAGCCAATGGCATAAAAACTGATGGTTTACATCCGTCCACGATATGGTTTACGGATGATGAGGCTGAAATGGAGCGTAAAAGTGAAAGCCCTGAAATTGGCGTGCTTGCTACAGAAAACGAGGACATTCGCTCATTGCGTGAATTGCTGACTTACGGCGTAAAAGGCATTGCCGCTTATGCCGAACATGCTTATAACCTTGGTGAACAGAAAGAAGAGATTTTTGATTTCATGCAGAAAGCATTGAAAGCAACCACCGAGGATCACAGCGCAGATGAACTGGTAGGCATGGTGCTCGAATGCGGCAAATTTGGCGTGGATGTAATGGCATTACTGGACAAAGCCAATACCGGAGCCTATGGCAATCCCGAAATCACGGAAGTGAATCTGGGTGTGAGAGATAATCCGGGCATACTTATTTCCGGACATGACATGAAAGACCTTGAAGAGCTGCTTAAGCAGACTGCAGGAACCGGTGTGGATGTTTACACGCATAGTGAAATGCTGCCGGGACACTATTATCCCGCCTTCAAAAAATACGATCATTTTGTTGGAAATTACGGCAATGCCTGGTGGAAACAAAAAGAAGAATTTGAATCTTTTAATGGGCCCATTCTCTTTACCACCAACTGTATTGTACCTCCAACCAAAAAAGCAACTTATACTGACCGGATATACACAACCGGATCATCCGGACTTGCCGGAGCAAAACATATCCCCGGCAGGGTAGATGGCAAACCTAAAGATTTTTCTCAAATCATTGAGCATGCCAAAAAATGCAAGGCACCCAAAGAAATTGAAACCGGTACCATCGTGGGTGGATTTGCCCATCATCAGGTGATTCAGCTTGCCGACAAAGTTGTGGATGCTGTGAAATCCGGCGCCATCAAAAAATTCTTTGTCATGGCTGGTTGCGACGGCCGCATGAAAGACCGTGAATATTACACTGAATTTGCTGAAAAATTGCCTGAAGATACCGTTATCCTGACAGCAGGATGTGCAAAATACCGCTACAATAAATTGCAACTAGGTGATATTGGTGGTATTCCGCGGGTCCTGGATGCCGGGCAATGTAATGATTCTTACTCACTTGCCGTAATTGCACTCAAGCTGAAAGAAGTGTTTGAACTCAACGACATCAATGAGCTGCCCATTGCATACAACATTGCATGGTACGAACAAAAAGCTGTGATTGTACTACTGGCACTGCTTTCCCTTGGTGTGAAAGACATCCATCTCGGCCCCACACTTCCTGCATTTCTGTCACCCAATGTAGCCAATGTACTTGTTGACAAGTTTGGTATAGCCGGCATTGGTGAAGTTGAGGACGATATAGAAATGTTTATGAATGCATAATTGAGTCCACTCCAAAAAGTAAAAAATGACAATTATGCCACTAAAACACAAAAGCTCTAAACCCCACAAAAGATAGATTTACAGATATTTAGATTTTAGTGGAATTTTGTGATTTAGAGCTTTTGTGGCGATAAATTACTTTTTGGAGTGGACTCATAATTGGTTCTAATGGAAGCTGCATGGAACAAATATAGATATTTATTCACCGGCAGTAATTTGCAGCCTGACGCAGGTGGATAGCTTGTGCTTAACACTGCCTTCTGATTGCGGCACAGTATGCAGCGACAGCGAAGCTCGCATATCGTGCCTGTAAGAAGAGGCAGTGGAAAGTGCAACTAGGAACCGGAGGCAGAAATGCTGCCCTTAAAAAACAATCGAATATGAAAATTGAAAATGTGAACGATTTACCAATCAAAGAAAATCCGCATAAAGCCGATGTGCGGATGATGCTGAAATCCGGTAAATTTCAGGTGATGCATTTGGCATTGGAACCGGGGCAATCATTAAAACCGCATGTGACACCTGTTGAGGCATTCTTCTTTGTGATTGAAGGGGAACCGGAAGTGGAAATACTTGATGAGCGCGAAGTGGTGAAAGCCAATTCCGTTGTCCACAGCCCGGCCAACATGAAACATTGCATTTACAATCCGGGGGATAAACCGGCGCGGGTGTTGGTAGTAAAAGCAGGGGAGTGAGTGTTTTTTATAAACAGATGCCATTGATGTTTTCTTACACCAATGCCTGTTTATTTGGTTCTTATCAATAAATAGAAGTGCCAATGCTGTCGATGTGTTCTTTGAGAGACTTGTCCTGTAGCTTGTTGTATGCCAACACATCAAATAAGTACGGGGTATTGAGGTCTTCCAACTCCTGCTGTATTCTTAAAACCGTGTTTTGTTTTATGCCTTCACCAAGCAAAGCCAGGTCAACGTCTGAACCTTCATTATAATTTCCCATGGCACGTGAACCATACACCATCACATCTTCTACGTCAGGATGTTTTTCCATGACAGACTTTATCATGGCCAGGGTTTTATCTTGCAGGCCGAAATTCATAATTTCTTTTCCATTTCAACTTCGAGTTCATTCAGTAAAGGCGAATACCTTTTGATGATGTTATTGAATTCTGCCTCTAGTATTGCTTCATTGTAAGTGTGTACAGTTTTATTTCTGCTTTCAATCATGTCCAGCCATATTTGTCCTTCACGTATTAATCCAATGTTGAAAGCTTTTTTGGATGCACTTCTTGAGCCGGTGATATTTTGTATTCCCTTAAACAAAAGGTAATCTTTAAGCACCTTCCATGCCAATTCGTGCGTAAATTCAAAACGTTGAATGATGCCTTCTTTAATTATTTCATCTTTTGTTGCTGAATATTTATTCACAGCTTCATTCAGTTTTCCTAATGCTTTCTGATAATTATAAAATCGTTGTTGCCACCGGATATTTTGAGCCATATTTTAAAAATTTACATAAAGATACAAAAATTTAAAGTATTATTATATGGATGAAATTATAATCAGGATTTAAGAGTTGGAGGGGGATGCGATGAATCGCATCCCCCTCCAAAATTACCGGTCACTTACTAGTAACCTGTTTATTTACAATCCGGTAGTCCAGCCGGATGTCCAGTCACTGCCTGAGCCTATTTTGTTTGTACTTACAAAGTAGGAATCTATGTCTGATGGGTTGGTGCCACCATCGAATGTGGTGGAATGTGTGGCTGTAAAAATGTCAATGGTTACATTATCGCTGGCTTCGATTTTTTCGTTGTCATCTACCGACGGGCCGTTGGGGTCATCAATTTCATCACCATCCTGGATGACGGTTGAAACGGAATATTTGACCGGAACATCAGTGACATCATTGGAGATGTATGCGTAGTCAACATTGAGTGCATCGTTGTTGAGATTGGTAAGGGTTTGATTGTGTTCAACATGGATGCTGCGTTTTGGAAATCCGGTTACGATGACATTGTAAATATCAGCTTTGGTTCCTTCTCGCAATTTCATGCCGTAAGTACCGTTGAAGCCGCCACCTATTAACGTAATATTAGACAACATGGGTGCAGAGTAAGGCGTTGTGGAATTGTTGTTTTTGTTGTTATCTCCTTCAATTCCACGGTCCCCGCCGTCACCACCCTGGTTGGCCAGCCAGAATTGACCTTTTCCCCTCCAGCCTTCAGTCCAGTCGAATGAGTCATCTTCAGAATGTGTAGAAACCAGGTAACTTGCGTTCACAGTGCCGCCAAAAAATTCAAAACCGTCATCAGCCCCTTTGTATGATTGCAGGTGGTCAACCGTTGTGCTGTTTCCCACCGAATAGAAAGCAAAACCATTGGATTCGTGGTCTTCATCAAACGCAATCCCGGAATATTCAAGGCGTATGTATTGCAATACACCGGAATCGTCGTTGTCGTTGTTTCCGCCGTAGGGTGCGTTACCAACTTCTGATACGCCAGTGCCGCCTTCGGCATTGATGGTAGCTTTTCCACAGACCATAATGCCTCCCCAGTCGCCGGGTGCAGGTGATGCAGCATTGGATGTCATCACAATTGGGTTGGATGCTGTGCCTGAAGCATTGATTTTTCCGCCTTGTTCAATCAGCAAATAGGATGTTTTGGACGCATCTGCTTCAATTGTAACGCCCTCCTGGATGATTATGGTAGCGCCTTCTTGTACATGAATAGCACCATCAAGTTCGTAGGTGGTGTTTTTTTCAAGGGTTACGTTCTCGGTGATGTCACCCCAAAGGCGTGTGCCGTCTAATCCCCCGGTAGCCTCTTCTTCTTCGTCTTTTTTGCAGCTTGTTGTAAAAACCAGCAATGCAGCGATAGTTACTGCAAATAATGTTGTCAATTTTTTCATTTTCATTGTTTTGTTTGATTTGAGTTTAATAATCCCGTTAACTGTTTATTTTAATGTGTAACTGATGCCCATGCTAAACCACATGCCTGTTTTGTAGCGATTGATTTCTTTTTCGCCGGTGCTGATGTAATTCCCATCATTGTTATTCACAATATCCTGAACATACACTCGTTCTGCGTTGAGTAAATTTCTTGCAGACAGATTGAATTCCCACCGGTTGTTTATTTTTGTTTTTATCATTGCATCCAGGCTGTTAAAAGGCAATTCATGAATGTCTCCTTTGCCCCCGTCACCTATGGCAAAAATGCGCTTCCCATACACATTGTATAATATGGAAACGTCTGTTTTTATACCTTGTAAATCCAACACATTGTACATAACATCCGCATTGACAAGGTAAGGACTGGCACCTTGCATGGCATGGCTTTTAAAGGTGTTGGATGAGGTTTCTGGAAGATCGATATGTGTATAGATACAGGATGCATTTATACCGGCTGAGAGTTTATCCACAATTTTCTTTTTAATTTCCATTTCGCACCCCAGCACTTTACCTGAGTTAGCATTTCTGTAGGTATATTCCATGCCACCACCTTGATTCAGGGAGATTCTTTCGATGGGAGATTTTAGTATTTTGCCGTAAACGCCAACGGATATAATTTCTCCGGCGGCAGGAAACAATTCATATTTAAAGTCCAAATTATAATTGTCGGCATTTTGTATGTTTTCATTGCCAAAAGTGGTTGCACTCCCATAAGATGGTCTGTACCTGAAAGGAGCCATTTCAATAAAGTTGGCACGTGTCATGGTTTTGCTCAGGGCAAATCGTAAATTGGATTTTTCTGACAATGTATATCTCAGGTTCATGGCCGGAAATATATCCAGGCCGTAAATGCTGTTTTCCCTTGGCCTGGTATCATAATAGGCAATGGTTTGGTCTGAATATTCTCCCCTTAACCCTATATTTAGGAATAAATAAGGCGTGATGTTGTAATTCAGCTCAGCATAGGTTGCAAGAATATTCAGATAAGCCCGGTAACTGTCTCTGTTTTGTGTGTTGTTTTTGATGTAAATGTTTGAGTCGGCAAAGGCAGCATCATTGATGTTGTTGGTTACATCAATATCATAAGGGTCCGGGTGATAAATACCGTTCTCCGGATTGGAAACTCCTGCGGTTTGGTCAGCGATCTTGTCCACATTGTAAAAATACATGTAAGAATTAAAATCCCTGTTTTTACTCATGCCCTGGAATCCAAACTGAATGTCTTTATGCCTTTTGTTTTGTTCATTTTTACCCATTATATATTTGGCGTGTACACCTCCGGATACAGTGCTGTCAACCATATCGGAAAAATACCGCAATGTTTCGCCCTGGTTCAGGGTGAATAAAGAGTAATAATCATAGGGTATGTTATCATCGCCGTAGGTGCTTTGTGAGCGTTCATAAACAACCCCGCGGCGGTCCGGTTCCGAGCTTTTCCCCTTGGAGTATGAGGCATCCCAGGATAGTTCAAAATTAGGCGCCGGTTTATGGCGGCCTTTTATCTGATTGGATAATAAACTGTGCTTATGGTACATCATGGTTCTGACAAACAAATCATACCCTTCGCCGTCAATCCCGCTTTTGTCGGTCAGGCTGTTTTCTGTATTATGCAGTAACAGTAAATTATAAGAAATTTTATTGTCGTTGTGTTCCCATGACAAAGCCCCCAGGTTTGAAAAAGATGCACTGTGGTTATATTGGTCAAAATTGAATGATTTAAGCACGGTTCCGTCAGATTTAAGCACCACATCATTGCCTTGTATAAATTCATAACCGTTGCTGTATTCAGAGGAGAAAACAGCACCCAGGGAATGGTTGTTGTCAAAACACCAGGATTTTCCACCGGAAACACCAAGGTTTATATCAGGCGTGGCCAATGTATTTTGATAATCAAAATCCGTCAAAAAAGGATCGGAACCAAAATAATAATCTGTATTGATGTCATTGATTTGATTTAATTCGGCCGGGGTATATTTTGTGTTTTCATTGGTGTTTAAACCAAAATTTGATGTTTCAGACGCTTCTGCCTGTTTAAACGAATTGAAGGTTGTCTGGCTGTTGATTTTTGTCCCTGCTTTGATTTTCAAAAAACCTTCTTCGGGATAATCTTTGGTTTGAATATCAATCAATGCCCCGGAATAATCAGCATAATCTGATGCAGCGTAAATTTTCTGGACATCAATGGTGCTGATGATGCTCACCGGAAACATATCAAGAGGCAAGAGGCGTTCTTCGGGATTTGGAGATGCCATTCCCAGGCCGTTAAGCTCAGTTTTGTTGTATCTGTCTCCAAGGCCGCGGACAAAAACGTTCCTGGAACCCATCATGGAAATGCCGGTTATTTTTTTTACACCACCCGCCACATCGGAAATGCCTTTTTTTGATAATTCCTGTACCCCGATGCATTCTTTTATTTTTCCAGCTTTTTGCTGTTCCATCAGCAGCAAGTTTTCATTTTCGCGGTTGGCTTTGGCTTTGACTTCCACCTGTGCCAATTCTGTGGCTATTTCATTCATTATAACATTGATTTCTTTTTCTTCACCGGGTTTCAGGTATAAGTCATATTCTTTTGTGTCATAAGAAACAAAAGAGATTTTCAATGTAATTTCTCCCGGTGGGCATTCCAGTGAAAAGTTCCCGTCAAAGTCCGACGTGGTTCCGGTTGTTGACGAAGGAATAAATACATTGGCACCAATGATGGTTTCCCCGGTCACCTGGTCTTTAACTTTCCCTTTGATTACTGCTTTTTTTGCAGATTTTTCTCCCAGGTTATACGAATCAGGAGAGCTTGATTTTTGCGCAGATAGCGAACATGCTATCAGGATGGCTGTGGATAATGTCAATATTTTTTTCATAACACTGGCAAATCTAATGCAGCAAGGTTATGTTAACTGAATCCTATTGTTACAAAATCATTAAACATTGTTTTAATCAGAAAAATCGTTTATCCACAGCACCATCCCTTTATTGATGGTGCTTTTGATGACTTATCAACATTAATACAGGCAGAAAAAGCTATTTAAGATATTTAACGTTGGCTTAATGTCAACTTAACCTTTGTGTTGTTTTTATAGCTTAGTTTAAAACTCAAATTTTAATGTGTTTTATACATGGGTTTGCCAACCATATTGATTATTGATGATGAAAGGGATGTCCTTGAATTTTTAAGTTACAAGCTTAAAAAAGAAGGGTTTCGTGTTTTTACAGCCACAAATGGAGAACGTGGCCTTCAAAAAGCCATTGATACAAAAGCCGATCTGATTATCCTGGATGTCATGATGGGGGGAATTGATGGCATGGAGGTATGTGAAAAGATACGAAACAATCCACAGGTGAAAGACAGTTTAATTGTTTTTCTTACAGCACGCAACGAAGATTATTCACAGCTAGCAGGGTTTGAAGCAGGGGCAGATGATTACATTGCAAAACCTGTTAATCTTAAAATATTGATCCGAAGGATAAACGCATTGCTTAAACGCAGGCAGTTTGAAATAAATCGAAATAAAGCACAAACACACCCTGATCCGAAAAGCATCACGATAGACCCCGAAAAACATGAAGTTCATTATGCAGGAAAAACGTATATGCTGCCACGAAAAGAATACAATTTGTTAAGGTTCCTGATGTCTGAACCGGAAAAAGTGTTTACACGGGATGAAATATTTCGTGAGATTTGGGGAGATACCATCGTCGGAGAAAGAACCATTGATGTCCATATCAGGAAATTAAGAGAAAGGTTTGGCTCACACCATATTGTTACAGTAAAAGGAGTTGGGTATAAATTTTTACATTAGGCGCTTATCAATAATTTTCGTGTTGGTTCTACTGCAAATTTTGTGCAACCAAGGGCAGAGCCAAGCCGCCGTCCTGAGCGCAGTCGAAATGCGATGTATTGAGCGCAGTCGAAATGCGATGTATTGAGCGCAGTCGAAATGCAGCCAAAATTATTCAATTTTAATGGGTTATGATTAACCCGCTGCTTACCTAATCCCATTGCGTAATACCGGTAAGTTTCAATTCTGAAGTCGAAAGACCGAAGACTGGAGTCAGAAAAAGTATTCACAACTCCTGACTTCCGACTCCCGACTCCCGACAATATTACACCTAACTTTTTACCTTTAGATATTCCTGGTTTTCCACTAAGTTTGCAGTTGAACCATTTCTTTATAAATTATCTGAATTTTTCATGGATTATTGTTACTTTTGAACTTTGGTAAAAATAGAATTTTAACATGGGAAAAGTTATCGCAGTTGCCAACCAAAAAGGTGGCGTAGGAAAAACAACAACAACAATTAACCTGGCAGCAAGCCTTGCTGCGCTGGAATATTCGGTTTTGCTTATTGATGCCGATCCTCAGGCCAATTCAACAAGCGGGCTTGGTTTTGACGTAAAAAATATTCAGACAGGCTTATATGAAATGCTGATCAAACAGGAAGCCAGTGAAAATATTATTCTAAACAGCAGCCTGGAACACCTGGACATTCTTCCAAGCCACATTGACCTTGTAGGGGCTGAAATTGAAATGCTTGATTTGCCAAACAGGGAAAAAGTGCTTCGCCTGATGCTGGAAAATATAAAGGAAAATTACGATTTTGTTTTGATTGATTGCTCGCCCTCACTTGGTTTGATAACAGTCAATGCCCTTACAGCCGCCGACTCGGTTATCATCCCTGTTCAATCCGAATATTTTGCTCTTGAAGGGTTGGGCAAGCTCCTGAATACCATACGCATTGTTCAGTCCAACCTGAATGAAAATCTTGATATTGAAGGGTTTTTACTCACCATGTTTGATTCCCGGAACAATTTATCCCACCAAATTGTCGAGGAGGTCAGAAAGCATTTTGAAGACATGGTGTTTGAAACCATCATTGCACGAAATATTAAACTTGGGGAAGCTCCTTCATTTGGTCAGTCCATTTTAGATTATGATGCAAACTCAAAAGGAGCTCAGAATTATCTTGCACTGGCACGAGAACTTCTCCAAAGAAATAATCTGACAGAAATACCACAGTCCGAAAAAACACTGAAATAAAATATGATGGCAAAAAGAAATGCATTGGGAAAAGGGCTTGGCGCACTTATAGAAACAGATGACAACAACGGCAAAATCAAGCGTGATGCTGTCAATGAAATACCTCTGGATAAAATCAAAGCCAATCCTTTTCAGCCCAGGAAGCAGTTTGAAAACAAAGCTCTTTTGGAAATGGCTGAATCCATCAGGGAGCTGGGTATCATCCAACCCATCACAGTCAGCATAAAAGATGATTTTTTTCAACTCATATCCGGAGAAAGGCGCCTCAGGGCTGCCCGCATGGCTGGATTGAAAAACATTCCTGCTTACGTTCGCACCGCCGACGACCAGGGATTACTCGAAATGGCCCTTGTTGAAAACATCCAGCGTGAAAATCTTGACGCCATGGAAATTGCCATATCATACGAACGGCTTATGGAAGAGTGTAAGCTCACCCAGGAGAAACTCAGCAAACGCATTGGAAAAAACCGGTCAACCATATCAAATTACATCCGGCTGCTGAAACTTCCCCCTGAAGTACAACTGGGAATAAGGGAACAAAAAATCACCATGGGGCACGCCAGAGCACTCATTAACCTTGCTGATGAAGAAACACAGCTTATGGTTTACAAGCAAACCCTCAAATACAATTTTTCCGTACGTAAAGTTGAAGAATTTGTACAGGAGCTTACAAGCGACAAGAAGCAAAGCCAGGCAAAGCGCAAAAAACAGCCAGAAAAGGAACTTAACAATGACTGGAAAAAACTTGAAAAACACTTGTCATCGCATTTCAATACAGAGGTGAAATTCAACAGAAACAATAAAGGAAAAGGAAAAATCGTTATTCCGTTCGAAAACGATGACCAACTGGAACAAATTGTTGCATCACTTGACAAACTGGATAAATAATGCCCCTGAACAGATGCCTTACATATCTCATCACATTGTTGATATTTTTTGCCTGTAATGTGACTGTCAAGGCTCAGGAATCAGACAGTTTGCAAGAACAATCACCTCAACCTGAAATCAAAAAACGTTCCGCTGCCAAAGCCAGTATTTATTCTGCTGTTTTGCCGGGCGCCGGACAGGTGTATAATCGCAAATACTGGAAAGTTCCCATTGTGTATGCTGGATTAGGAGCTTTCACGTACCTCAGTTTGCAATATCAAAATGAATTTATTCGCTATAAATCCGCCCTGCTTGACCGTCAGGATGGTGAACAAGACGAATTTTACGGACTGCTCAGTGATGAAGCCATAAAAAACGAAATGGACCGATGGCATCGCATGCGTGACCTGAACATTATAGGTGCAACACTGATATATGTTTTACAAATTATTGATGCCAACGTGGATGCATCATTGAGCGATTTTGATGTCAGCGATGATATAAGCCTGATGATAAAACCATTGCAAACCCCAACAAACAATTCAATGACACTCTGTTTAAGCTATAAATTTTAATTATGAAAAATACCCTGACACTTATCATAGTTTTGATCTGTATCCATCTAAGCAGCAACGCTGAAAACGATACGCTTACCAATAAAAAAATTAGCGACAGCCTGCGAACAAAAAATGAATTTGCCTGGGTTGACCGCATTGATAGCTTAGTAAATACCCATTTTATTTTTAGCAACGATACCATACCTGTCAGCATTACAGATATGGAAAAAATCATTACGGATGTCCCTGATTCAGTGTACAGGGAACGGATTAAATCACTCTATTCTCCCGTTGAACTGTCTTACAATCTACAGGTTAAAAACAACATTGAATATTACATTACAAAATCGTATAACCAAATACCACGCTTGCTGGCACTTTCGCAGTATTATTTTCCCATGTTTGAAGAGGTTTTAGACCAGCATGGATTGCCTTATGAATTAAAATACCTGGCTGTGGTTGAATCAGCACTTAACCCTCAGGCAGTATCAAGGGCAGGGGCAACCGGATTATGGCAGTTCATGTACCGCACCGGTAAATTTATGGGATTGGAAATCAATTCGTATGTGGATGAAAGACGCGACCCCATTGAATCAACCCATACAGCTTGCCGTTACATGAAAGCCCTGGATACAATTTACAACGACTGGATGCTTGTACTCGCCGCTTATAATTGCGGCCCGGGGAACCTCAACCGCGCCATCAGACGTGCGGGCGGAACAGGAAATTTCTGGGACATCTACCATTATCTGCCCCGGGAAACCAGAAATTACGTTCCCGCCTTTATTGCTGTCAGCTATTTGTTTAATTATTATGACAAACATGGATTTTATGCCGAAAATATTGATGTCCCACAAGATGTGGATACCATCATGCTCAATAAAGACCTGCATTTTGGCCAATTATCAGAATGCCTCGACATCGGGATTGACACCCTGCGGTATTTAAACCCCCAATACATACATGATTTTATCCCGGGAAATAAATCCGCCAGGCACCTTATTTTACCAAGAAATGTAATTCCCCAATACATTGCGATGGAAGATACCATCCATCTGTATAAAGATTCCGTTTACCTCAATCCGCAAAAAATTGCATATCAACCGGCATCCAGGTCAACGGCATACCAGCCTGTATCGGCAGCGCAACCAAAAGGAACAAAAAAGCTCACTTACACCATTAAACAAGGCGATGCCATTGGTTTAATTGCAGACTGGTACGATGTAAGCACAAGGGAGTTAAAAGCGTGGAATGGTTTATATTCAAACAGAATACGCGCAAGCAAAAAACTTGTCGTTTACGTCCCCAAAGACAAATATGATTACTATAAACCCGTCGATAAAATGAGCCTGGCGAAAAAGCAAAAACGCAACGGCCTTACAATGCCTTCAGGGCATAAAGAACCTGTGAAACTTGACCCCAGTTATGTATATTACACGGTAAGGCCCGGAGATAATCCATGGGACATTGCCAATAAATTCCAGGGCATCTCTGCGGATGATATACTCAGGTTAAATGACATCACCGATGCCAGCAATCTGAAAGTCGGTCAAAAAATAAAAATTCGTAAAAAAAGTTAGCATCATGCCCCTAAATGTAGCCATCATGGCAGGTGGTCCCTCTTCTGAACGTGTGATAAGCCTGCAAACCGCTGATAATATTGCAAATTCTCTGCCCAAAGAAAAATACACCCCTTTCATCATTGATGTCAATGGCCCTGCATGGGTTTATAACCTGAATAAAAAGGATGAAACCCCTATTGACAAAAACGATTTCAGCCTTAGCCTGAACGGAAAAAAAATAGAGTTTGATGTCGCTGTCATTGCCATTCATGGGAAACAAGGCGAAGACGGCACATTACAAGGGTATTTTGAAATCATGGGAATACCTTATTCCACCTCCGGGGTGTTGTGCTCATCACTGACTTTTGATAAAATCAAATGCAAAGCATTTATAAGTCAATATAACGTTCCCATGGCTCACGAAATGGTCTTTAAAAAAGGGGACAACATCAATCCGGAAACCATTGTGAGTAAACTTGGGCTGCCGTTGTTCATTAAACCAAACACCGCAGGGTCAAGCTTTGGCATCACAAAAGTATATGATACCAGGAAAATTGCCGGTGCCATCAACCATGCATTTACCGAAGATGATACCATCATCATTGAAAGTTTCATTGACGGTGTTGAAGTAAGTTGCGGCATATTAAAAACGGCCAGTTACAACCGGGTATTTGAGCCCACGGAAATTGACACCAAACGTGACTTTTTTGATTACGATGCCAAATACACACCCGAGCTGACCGATGAAATCACCCCGGCCCGCATACCTCAATCCGAGTCTGATGCCGTAAAAAGCATGGCTTCTATGATATATGACAAACTCAACTGCCGCGGGATTGTGCGTATTGATTTCATCATCAAAGACAGCATTCCCCATTTCCTGGAGGTCAATACCATACCGGGCCTGAGCAAAAACAGCATTGTGCCAAAACAAATCCGGCATGCCGGCCTCACCGAAGTACAGGTATTGGATGAAGCAGTATCCGATTGCATGAAGCAACGTTGATATCTAATCTATTTGACATTATGTTTCAAAAACCATATTTCAGAAGCTACTAATTTATCATAAAATATAAGTATCTTATGCCATATTTCAGTATTGAAACCAATCAGAAAATAATTGACGCTAAACGTTTTACCGATTTAGCAACGGATTTCATTTCGGAACGGTTAAACAAGCCCGAAAAATTCATTATGATATCCCTGCAAACCAACAAAACTATGCTTTTTGACAGAAAAGACAGCGCAATCGCTATGGTTCAGTTAAAAAGCATCGGCCTGCCGGATAATAAAGAAGCATTGCTCGGAGCGATATTTAAATTCATAGAATGGGAACTAAATATTCCCCAAAACCGTATTTATATAGAACTTGTAAATTTGGAACGGGAAAATTTTGCCTGGAACGGGAAAAGTTTTAAATCATAAAAACCAACAGCCAGTTTAATATAAACCGATGAAACTCGCATTCATATCAGACATACACGAGGATGTTGTAAGCCTGCAGGTAGCCATGCGAAAAATTGAAAAAAGTAAGGTTGACAAGGTCATCTGCCTTGGAGACATTTCCGGTTACAGTGCTAAACACTACGATCATATTGAAACCCGTGACGCTCACGAATGCCTGAATATCATCAAACAAAATTGCAGCGTTATCCTCCTTGGCAATCACGATTTTCATGCCATCAAAAAAATCCCTGACATTTCCCCCGGGTTCCATTTTCCTTCTGATTGGTATGATCTTGATATTTTCGAAAAAAAACAGTTATCAAATAAACGGTTGTGGATTTACGAGGATACAGAATTGCAACCCGCTTTCAGTAAGGCTGATATTGCATTTTTATCAGAACTCAGGCAGGTAAAGGTCATGGAAGTTGAAGGTTACAATATCCTGCTCAGCCATTATGTATATCCGAACATTTCAGGGATGGAAACTGAATATTTTTTGGATCATAAAGGGTTTGCTCAGCACTTTAATTACATGGACAAACTTGGGGCTTTTTTATCCATCACCGGGCATGAACATACCCCGGGGTTATTGTATATTACCGGAAAGAAAATATGCATGCGCAGGTTTGGTAAACGGAAACTAAAATTTGAAAAATCAATCGTAATGTGTCCGGCTGTCGCTGCAGGAAAAAACAAAAACGGGTTTATGATTCTTGACACCAAAACTTTTAAAGCCGAAGCACGTACCATATAATACCTCTGATTTAGCCACCTGTCAGGTCTTCCATTAGCACCTTATACAAAGCAATAATAATTGCTTATTTTTTATAACGGATTTTACTTACACAACCTCCTGGCTATCAACCATAAGCTTCATATTTTTTAACAAATGTAGCAACTAATCCATAATTTTTATCAACAATT
>CAZGPW010000123.1:0-2507 GCA_964527535.1 uncultured Bacteroidales bacterium | reverse complement strand
ATTGCGCTTGTCTTCCAGCAATTTGATAATGGCCAGTAAAATTGCCACATCACCAAGCCATGAAAACACATAATCAATGACGTTTTTGTCAATGGTTTCGAGCTTGTCGGATATTTCCCTTGAAAATGGTGAGAGCACAACGATGGGAATGGTAGGATATGAATCTTTGATAAAATAAGATAAATCAAACGGATCCATGTCTTCCACACTCAACATGTTAATCACCAGGTTAATCTTTTCCTGTTTCAATGTCACAATGGCATCTTCGGCGGTTGAAACCTGGATAATTTCAGGGGGATAACGCAAATTGAGAGACACATACTCGTTAAACAACTGCTCATCAATTCTGCCGTCTTCTTCCAGGATAAATGCATCATAACGGCTGCACACAAGCAACACTTTATAAATCCGTTTGCTCATGAGTTTGTTGAAAGCCGTTTCCGTAAAATGGAACTTTCTGAAATGCTGGTATAGATAATTGTTCATGATGATAACGCTGACTTGATTCACTACAAAAATACAACAGTGATCAACATGAACAAATATTTTTTATGGCACTATATGGGTTCTAAATAAAAGTCGAAAGTGTCTTTATCCTGTGCTCTGATAAACCTGTTTTTATCTGTTTATTTTTTTGAACCATTAATTCCTTAACTGCCTTAATGTTTTACCCAAGCACTTAATGGACTGTAATTAACAATGTTATAATTCCGGGCCGTATAATTTATCCTTATTTTCATAAGTTTATTGTTTTATTGTTTATACAGAAAAATCATAGGTCACACGCGTATTATTCAACTTTTTTATTTATCAAATACAGGGGTCACATCCATATTATCAAAGATAAACGCGTACAAATCAGCGTATTCATCAATGATTTTTTCGGTGGGTTTTCCAGACCCGTGACCGGCTTTTGTCTCAATACGGATCATAACCGGATTTTTGTCCTGGTATTTTTCCTGCAAAGTAGCAATATATTTAAAAGAATGTGCAGGGACAACGCGGTCATCGTGATCTGCAGTTTTTACCAATACAGCCGGGTATTCTTTATTCGCTTCAATGTTATGCAGTGGTGAATATCCGTACAGGTATTCAAACATCTCCTTGCTGTCTGAGCTGGTACCGTAATCGCTTGCCCAGAATTTGCCGATGGTAAACAGGTGATACCTCAACATATCCATTACACCTACCGATGGCACGGCTACCTGAAAGAGATCCGGCCGC
This sequence comes from uncultured Bacteroidales bacterium, assembly GCA_964527535.1. Taxonomy (GTDB): domain Bacteria; phylum Bacteroidota; class Bacteroidia; order Bacteroidales; family ML635J-15; genus JAQIBY01. Next base: position 1,283 of record CAZGPW010000123.1, on the reverse strand, counting down.
TGATTGATGACAGCCCCCACAAGTAAACCACCGTTGGATCCACCCATGACACCCAGTTTATCCGAATTTGTATAATCTTTATCAATAAGGTATTCTGCAGCAGCAATAAAATCATCAAACACATTTTGTTTTTTTAATTTTGTGCCTGCCTGATGCCATTCTTCACCATATTCTCCGCCACCACGAAGGTTAGCAACAGCATACACACCACCTTGCTCAAGCCATAACAGGCGCGATATGGAAAAAGATGGTGTCAAACTGATGTTAAAACCTCCATATCCATATAATATGGTTGGATTATCCCCATTGAGTTCAATGTCCTTTTTGTGGACAATGAACATAGGGATATCAGCACCGTCTTTGCTTTTGTAAAACACTTGCTTTGTTTCGTATTTACCTGAATCAAAATCAATTTTAGACTTCTGATAAAGATCTGATGTATTGGTTTTAATGTTGTATTTATATACGGTGGAAGGGGTTGTAAAGGATGTTACGGTATAAAACGTCACCGTATCATTGTTTTCGCCGCCAAAACCATTAACAGTCCCCAAAACAGGTACATCAACATCATGCAAATAATTGCCTTTAACATCAAAAACTTTAATTACAGAATGGGCATCTTTCATATACCGTGTAATAAGTTTCCCTCCAATGTATTTTACCGACCGCAACACAAAGTCTTTTTCTTCAATCACCGTTTCCCAGTTTTCACGTGACGGATTGTCGGGATCAATAGCAATCAGCTTGTATTTTGGTGCATTGTTGTTTGTCATGACGTATAATTTACCATCAATGTGATCAACCACCCAGTAATCATTGTCAAAATCCGTTACAATTTTTTGTATTTCAGAGTGTTCTTTTTCCAGGTTTTTGAGGTACAATCCATTCCCTGATGTTGATTCGGTAACAGAAATGATCAGGTATTCATTATCATCAGTTGTTCCCACGCTGAAACCCCAATCCGGGTGTGCTGGGTCTTCATATACCAATTTGTCTTTTGCCTGATCATCACCCAAGCTATGATAATAAATCTTGTTGTTCTTATTTTCAGCTGACAATGCCTTGCCTTCTTTAGGCTCCGGATAACGACTGTAGAATAAGCCATCTTCAAACCAGGTAACGCCTGAAAATTTTATCCACTCCAGTTTATCATCCAACACTTTACCCGATTCAATCTCTTTTATGTAATATTCTTTCCAGTCGCTTCCGCTTCTTGATATTCCGTATGCCAGGTATTTTCCATCATCCGATACCGAGGTGCCTGCCAATGCCACGGTTCCATC
>CAZGPW010000122.1:0-19532 GCA_964527535.1 uncultured Bacteroidales bacterium | reverse complement strand
ACTCTTTTCTATTGGGAACTTTTTGTGATTGGGAGTGCAAAGAAACACCATTATTTTTAATCCACCAAATCTTTTTGTGATAAATTTTGAATTATTTTTAAAAAATTTGTATGTGTCAGAAAATCAGGGTGTAGGGGTTGCCGTCATCCGTCGGTACAGGTTTGTTTTTTAGGTAATGTTTTTTTTGCCACGGATGTGTTGGACTCGACGGTTTTGTGCCACAGATTGCCACAAATTAACACGGATTGGCTGTCTTGCGACAGCTGTTGGTTTGTTGTCCACAGATTAACACAGATTGAGATGGAAGGAGGGGGAGATTGCACGATGGAACGATGGAGAGATGGAGGTGTGCTGTCTGGTGACAGCATTCGGTTTTGCCACAGATTGCCACAAATTGACACGGATTGGTAATGGTGTCTAAAATTGCCACAGATGCACAAGTGCGGAGGCGGTTAGCTGCCGGGCTTATATGCCTTTTGCCTGTGCAAAGAAAAGAGCGACAGGGAAGCTCCTTTTTCTTGCTAACAGGCACAGGCAGAGAAGCCCGGCACTAATAGCCGGAGAACGACCCCGCCGCTTCTCCTGTCGCTAAAGCGAATTCAAGTCGCTAATCGACAGGAGAGGCGGGCGGGGGTGTGCCCAAATAAAACCATTTATAGTCCCCAGTAGAAATAATCACGCTAAACAAAAAGTAACTGGAAAAGTTACATGTAAGACTTGAGGCAAACAAAATTCGAAGGAATTTTTTTTCTGATGTTATAATGTATATATTTACACGCTCAATAAATAATGGAATAAGTGTGAGTAAAAACCTGGTTATCATACCTACTTATAATGAGAGGGAAAATGCTGAAGCCATTATCCGGAAAGTATTGTCGCTTGAAACGGCTTTTCATGTGCTGATAGTGGATGATGGTTCGCCTGACGGGACCGCTGATATTGTAAAAAAATTGCAAAAGGAATTTCAGGATCAGGTGCATTTGCTGGAAAGGAAAGGAAAACAGGGATTGGGGACTGCCTATATTGCCGGTTTTAAATATGCCCTTGAAAATGGATACCATTATATATGTGAAATGGATGCCGATTTTTCGCATAATCCGGAAGACCTGGTCAGGCTACAGGCTGAATGCGATGAAAAAGGCGCCGATGTAGCCATTGGCTCCCGTTACATAACCGGGGTGAATGTGGTAAATTGGCCGATGGGCAGGGTGCTGTTGTCGTATTTTGCTTCTAAGTATGTGCGGTTTGTGACGGGCATGAAAGTACAAGACACGACAGCCGGCTTTGTGTGCTACAAGAGAAAAGTGCTTGAAACAATCAACCTTGACAACATCCGGATGATAGGCTATGCTTTTCAGATAGAGATGAAATTCAAAGCTTGTTTACTGGGTTTTGATGTGCGTGAAGTTCCCATCGTTTTCACAGAAAGAAAACACGGCACATCCAAAATGTCAGGCGGCATTTTTTCGGAAGCTGTTTTTGGCGTTATAGGCATGAAGTTGAAAGCTTTATTTAACAGGAAAAAATATTTAAAATAATTTTTTTGTTTTTATTATAATATGTTTATATTTGTCCTCTAATTGAAATAAGAAAATGAATTTACAAACCAAAAATTTAAATGTTATGAAAAAATTTACATTATTACTGGCAATATTATGTATTGCTTCGTTTTCATTTGGTCAGTTTACCAAAATGGAAAAACTTCAGGCTGTAAAGCATGGAGATTTTACAATTAACACTTTGGCCCAGGATGGCGCTAAAGCTGACACAGACACCTTGTGGAACTTTGATCCTGCCACAGCTTCACTGACAGTATATGGTTTTGGTGGTGGTGCTGACTGGGGTTACTGGACAGGGCAAAATTACCTGGGATTCACAAAATGTGCAGAAAAATTTGAAGTTGTTGAAGCCGGAGAATTAAATGGTTTTATTTACATGCCTGCAGTTCTTTATGATGCAGGAAGTAACAGTGTTACATTCAAAGTCTGGGACGATAATGCTGGTGAACCAGGTACAGAATTGGCCAGTGAAACGGTTGCCATTGCTGACATGACAAATCAAGCTATGAATGATTTGGAATTTGCTTCTCCTGTTTCCATTTCAGCAGGTACTTTTTACATTGGCTATGAAGTGGCCTACAATTCCCCCATGGATACAACCTGCATAGCCCAAACACAGACTTCTGCCAACAATACCTTCCTGATCGAATTCGATGATGGTAGCGGAGCTGCATGGACAGACATGCCTACACTCACAAGTGGTAGTATTGATGGTTCAAACCTTGCCATTGGTGCCAGGGTAAACATTACTTATTCCGACCCCGTTGCTGTTGTTAACCCAACCAGTTGGGCTGCAGGCAGCATTGAAATCAGCACGTCAACCACTTCCGGTGATTTTACGCTGACAAATGATGGTGTGGGTACACTTACCGTAGCTTCTGCCACTGACCTGAGCGGAACACCTTTCTCAACTGATTTTGTAGCTGGTGATGTCAGCCTCGGTGAAAGTGAAAGTTATACTTTTAATTTTGACTTTGAACCCACAACTGTAGGTGATTACAGTGAAACTTTTACCATTGAAACCAACGGTGGGACAGTAGTAGTTGATCTTTCTGGTGCTGGAAATGAGCCTATTACCGGTGATATGGACGGTGGTTTTGAAACAAACGTGAATGATTTTGATCTCACTTTTACCGGCTGGACACAGCATGATGAAGATGGTAGTACTACCTATGAATTTGAAGGTATTGATTTTACAAATACCGGTTATACTGGTTCTTATATTGCGTTTAACCCTGCCAATACAGATCCTGCCATGACAGCAGATGCCATTCAACCCAATACCGGTGATCGTTTTGGCGCATGCTTTGCTGCTACCTCACCACCAAACGATGACTGGCTGATCACACCTCAGTCAAGTGAAATCAATGCCGGTGCTTCACTTAATTTCTGGGCAAAATCTTCTACAGATGCGTATGGCCTTGAGAAATATAAAGTTTGGGTTTCTACATCAGGCACTGCTATTGCTGACTTTACTGATGAATTAACATCTGGTGCTACAGATGCTGATACCCTTTGGACAGAAATTTCCTATGATCTGTCATCTTATGCAGGCGATCAAATTTATATCGCCATACAGTGCGTAAGTAATGATGCATTTATTTTTATGGTAGATGATATTCTACTTGATGCAGGTGTCAATGTCAGCGATGCAGAGATTAAAGAAATCTCAATCTATCCCAACCCCGCTAATGACATAGTAACCGTAGCCAACGCTGAAAACGCTGAAATCACCATCGTTAACATGCTTGGTCAAAGGGTAATTTCACAAACTGCCAACAGCGATCGTGAAACCATCAACGTTTCTGACCTGACTGATGGTACTTACATTATCCGCGTTGAAAGTGATGACAAGGTTACCACACAAAAACTGAACGTAATTAAATAAGCTTATACCGGCGCTATTGCTGGTTTTATAAAACATGAAAAAAGAGGTTGTCATAAAATGGCAGCCTCTTTTTTTTTAGCGTTATATAAAATAACAAAAAAAAATAAACCCGTTTCAAATTGTATGATTAACACAGTTTCATTATTTTTACATATTATTACATAGTTGACAGAATATGAGCAAAATATTGGTTATTGATGATGAAAAAAGCATCCGGAATGTGCTGAAAGATGTGCTGGAATATGAAAAATACCAGGTTGATACCGTGGAAAACGGTATAAAAGGCCTTGAAAAAATAAGAAATGAATCCCCTGACCTGATACTCTGTGACATAAAAATGCCTGAAATGGATGGTGTGGAGGTGTTGGAAAAAGCCATGGAAATTGACCCGGAGTTGACCTTCATTATGATTACGGGGCATGGGGACGTGGATTTAGCGGTAGCCAGTTTTAAAAAAGGGGCATACGATTTTATTCAAAAACCATTGGATTTAAAGCGTTTGCAAATTACCATCAAAAATGCCATGGAGCGTAATAACCTCATCACTGAAACAAAGCAGCTTAAGAAAAAGGTGAGCAAAAAATATGAATTGGTTGGTGAGTCTGAACCCATGCAAAAAGTAAAAGCCATGATCGACCGCGTGGCACCCACGGACGCCCGCGTGCTCATCACCGGAGAAAACGGTACAGGGAAAGAGTTGGTGGCTCATCAGTTGCATGAAAAAAGCAAGAGGGCAAAAGCTCCCTTTGTGGAGGTCAATTGCGCAGCTATCCCTTCTGAGCTCATAGAATCGGAACTTTTTGGCCATGAAAAAGGTGCATTTACTTCTGCCCACAAACAGCGAAAAGGGAAATTCGAACAGGCCCACGGAGGCACCATTTTTCTCGATGAAATTGGCGATATGAGTTTATCTGCCCAGGCAAAAGTGTTGCGTGCCTTGCAGGAAAATAAAATCAGCCGGGTGGGCAGCGATAAAGATATCAATGTGGATGTCAGGCTCATTGCCGCTACAAACAAAAACCTGCGCAAGGAAATTGATAACAACAATTTCAGGGAAGACCTTTATCACCGCATCAGTGTCATTATTATTGATGTTCCTCCACTGAAAGAAAGAACAGAAGATATCCCGTTGCTTGCTGATCATTTTTTGGCTCAGATTTGTGCCGATCATGGCATACCAAAAAGGGAAATAACCAACGAAGCCATTGAAAAACTTAAATCCTTCCCCTGGACAGGAAATGTCCGCGAATTCAGCAACCTGATGGAACGTTTGGTTATCCTCTGTCAGGATAAAATTACAGCCAAAGACATTGATAATTTCGGACAGCCATTGATTTAATTTTTATGCGAAAAGAAAAGGATATTATTGGGGAAAAGATGATACCGGATGATGCGTTATACGGCATCCATGCTGTACGTGCACAAGAAAATTTTCCCAACGATATCGCATTTAATAGTCGCTGGTATAAAGCCATGGGGACAGTAAAGTTGTCAATGTATCAAACCATACAACTGTATCAGGCTGAATTGCAGAAAAAGTACCCGGAGCTCAAAACCCTAAAGAAGATCAGCGATGAAAACTTACAGGCAATGATCAAAGCTGCCGGTGAAATCGGGAAAGGAAAACACATTGAACATTTTATTGTGCCGGCGTTTCAAGGTGGTGCCGGAACAAGCATCAACATGAACATCAATGAGATTATTGCCAACCGTTCCCTGCAGTTGTTGGGCGATAAACCGGGTAATTACAAGAAAATTGATCCCTTTGAATCGGCCAATTTATATCAGTCAACCAACGATGTGGTGCCCACGGCATTAAAAATGGCTGTTATGCTGGCTCTCAATGAATTGGAGGAAAAAATCAACGCATTGAGGTCTGCTCTTGAAAAACACGAAAATGCCCACCGGAACAGCCTGAGGGTATCATACACCCAAATGCAGGCTGCCGTTCCATCGTCTTTCGGCAAACTGTTCAGCTCTTACAATGATGCATTGTCCCGTGATTGGTGGCGTGTTTCAAAGTGTTTTGAACGCATAAAACAGGTAAGCCTTGGCGGAAGTGCTATAGGTACTGGCATAACGGTGCCCAGGTTTGTGATCATGGAAGCCATCAGGGAATTACAAAAACTGACGGATTTACCGCTTACACGAGGCGAAAATATGGCAGATGCTACCAACAACCTTGACAACTGGACAGAAATACACGCTACCCTGAAAGCGCATGCCGTAAATTTGGAAAAGATAAGCAACGACCTGAGGTTATTGGCTTCTGATATATCGGAAGGGAAAAGCCTGAGCCTGCCACAAAAACAAGTTGGCAGTTCTGTCATGCCCGGTAAAGTCAATCCGGTTGTTTCCGAATATGTCATCAGCATTGCACACCAGGTATATGCAAATGACCAGCAGATTTCCGCTTTATGCGGTCAATCTCTGCTGGAGCTGAATCCTTACATCCCGTCTATAGGCCATGCGGTGCTCAACAGCCTGGATTTGCTTATCAGTGGCTGTGAAAGCATGAAAACAAATATGATCGAAGGCCTGGAAGTAAATGTTGAAAATGCATATCATCAGCTTATCAACAACAGTTCTGTTACCACGGTATTTGTGCCTTTTATCGGATATCATAAGGCTGCAGAGATAGCCAAAATGATGAAAACAGAAAATTGTGATGTATTTAGTGCTGCTGAAAAAAGCGGTTACATCAGTCAAAGGCAGGTAAAACATTGCCTGAAACCTGAAAACCTGCTCAAGCTCGGCTTTTCGGTGAAGGATATTAAGGATTTTAATAAAAATGAATAAAACCATGGATAATACATATTTTGCGCACGAAACAGCGGTTATTGATGAAGGATGTGTCATCGGAAAAGGCACAAAAATCTGGCATTTTTCGCACATCATGAAAAAGGCTGTGTTGGGGAAAAACTGTAATCTCGGTCAAAACGTATTGGTCTCTCCTGACGTTGTACTGGGGAATAACGTCAAGGTGCAAAACAACGTTTCCATTTATACAGGTGTCGTTTGTGAAGATGATGTTTTTCTCGGCCCGTCCATGGTATTTACCAATGTGAGCAACCCGCGTTCTGCTGTAAATCGCCGCGGCGAATATGAAAAAACAACCGTTCGTGAAGGAGCCACCATCGGGGCAAATGCCACCATTGTATGCGGCCATGACATAGGAGAATATGCGTTTATAGGGGCAGGAGCTGTGGTAACCAAAGAAGTAAAACCATACGCATTGGTTGTCGGGAACCCTGCCCGGCATATTGGCTGGATGAGCGAATACGGCCACCGTTTGCATTTTGATGAAAATGGCCTGGCTGTATGCCCTGAAAGTGGTGAAAAATACCGGCTGAAAAATGAACATGTATCAAAAATTTAAGTACCGTTATGGATAAAGAAATAAAACGATTTGGACTGATAGGTGTGGCAGGATACATTGCCATCAGGCATGTCAGAGCCATTAAGGAAACGGGTAATGATTTGGTGGCCACGCTTGATTTGTTTGACTCTGTGGGTTTTCTGGATGCTTATTTCCCGCACGCTGATTTTTTTCATGAATACGAACGTTTCGACCGGCATGTGGATAAGTTGAGGCGAAATAACAAAAAGCTGGATTACATCAGCATTTGTTCGCCAAACTACCTGCATGATTCACATATCCGCTTTGCGTTAAAAAATGATACCCATGCTATTTGTGAAAAACCGCTTGTATTGAATCCCTGGAATGTGGATGGCCTGGCAGAAATTGAAAAGGAAACAGGCAAAAAAATAAACACCATATTGCAGTTGCGGCTTCATCCGTCCATCATCGCACTGAAAGAGAAAATAAACAAAGGGCCAAAAGATAAAATTTATGATGTTGATTTGGCTTACCTGACAAGCAGGGGCAACTGGTATCATTTTAGCTGGAAAGGAGACCCACAGAAATCGGGAGGCATATCCACAAACATTGGCATACACTTTTACGATATGCTCACATGGATTTTTGGAGATGTGAAGGAAAACATTGTGCATGAACATGGTGAAAAACGGGCTGCCGGATTTTTGCAGCTTGAAAAAGCACGGGTCCGCTGGGTATTAAGTGTGGATGAAAATGATTTGCCGGAAGGCATCCGGGATAAAGGGCAGCGTACCTACAGATGCATTACGGTGGAAGGCGAGGAAATAGAATTCAGCAAAGGGTTTACCGATCTTCATACCCTCAGTTATCAGGAAATTTTGAAAGGCAAGGGGTTTGGCCTGGAAGATGCCCGTAAAAGCATTGAAATTGTACATGAAATCCGCAATAAAACGCCCATCGGGTTAAAAGGCGATGTGCATCCGCTTTGCAATTGTTAGGAAATAACCTGAGCAGTATTGTAATCAAAATAACATATAGCTTTATTGCGAATTGAATAAAGAATACTGAACAGCAGAACAATCGAATTATGAATAAAAACAGAAAATATGATCTTGAAAAGCGTCTTATCGATTTTACCATTATTATTATGGAAATTGTTGAGCAATTGCCTAAGACGCGAATTGGTAATCATATAGCAGGGCAACTGATCAGAAGTGGAACATCTCCCGCACTGCATTACGGCGAAGTACAAAGCGCGGAATCACAAAAAGATTTTATTCATAAATTTAAAGTAATTCTAAAAGAACTTCGTGAAACCAATATATGTTTAAAGATTATCAAGCAAAAACCATTGATTAAATCTCAGGAGAAAATTGATTTTGTATTAACTGAATGTAACGAGATAATCTCAATTTTTGTTATAAGCATAAAGACAGCTGAAAAGAAATAATTAAATTTGAAAAAATATAATTCATCATTCGACATTCTATTGTTCAAATGTTCGACATTCAATTATATTTTTATTGCGAATTGAATAAAGAATACTGAACACCAGAACAATCGAATTATGAACCAAAAAGCAAAAATATAATTCATCATTCGACATTCTATTGTTCTAATGTTCGACATTCAATAAGTTAACTGTTACGAAATGAAAAAGTTATTTTGTTACAAACCGTTTTGCCATAAATAATCATTTTTATTTGTGAAAAATAAATCTATTTTAGCAGCCGAAATATATAACTTAAAAGCAACGCAAAATGTATAGTTCCATTGTCAACAAAGAAAAGAAAATTGCTGTAATAGGCCTTGGCTACGTTGGATTACCCATTGCCCTGGAGTTTGCAAAACATGTACCCGTTATTGGCTTTGATATCAAGCCCGATCGTGTTAAAATGATGAAAAGGGGAATAGATCCAAGCCGTGAACTTGAACCTGAAGATTTTGAAAATAAAGATATTACCTTTACAGCAGATGTAGAGGTTTTGAAAAATGCCAATTTTTATATTATAGCTGTACCTACACCCATCAACGAACATAAACAGCCTGAGCTTAAACCGGTGCTCAGTGCTTCTGAAACGGTAGGTAAAGTGTTAAGCAAAGGGGATTATGTGGTGTTTGAATCAACTGTGTATCCCGGATGTACCGAGGAGGATTGTGTGCCCGTGCTGGAAAAAAATTCAGGTCTGACGTATAAAACAGATTTTAAAGTTGGGTATTCCCCGGAACGCATCAACCCGGGGGATAAAAAACATACACTTGTGAACATTACCAAAGTGTCAGCCGGTTGCGATGAAGCATCTGCAGAAAATATTGCTAAAGTGTATGAAATGATAATCACCGCAGGTGTGCATAGAGCCAGTTCTATAAAAGTGGCAGAGGCGGCTAAAATCATTGAAAATACACAACGTGATGTCAACATTGCCCTGATGAATGAATTGTCCATGATATTCAATAAAATTGGCATCAACACATTTGAAGTACTTGAAGCTGCCGGTACCAAATGGAATTTCCTGCCGTTTGTCCCAGGCCTTGTTGGCGGACATTGCATTGGTGTGGATCCGTATTACCTGCTCCACAAAGCCAAACAACTTGGACATCATGCCCAGATCATCAATTCCGGCCGTGCCATCAACGACGGTATGGGGGCTTATGTTACCAAGGAAACCATTAAAATGATGCTGACTCAGGATAAAGTGCTCTCAAATGCCAAAGTGCTGGTGATGGGCCTCACGTTCAAAGAAAATGTGTCTGATATTCGCAACACACGTGTGATTGATATCCTGCAGGAACTTAATGACTATAAAGTAAAATACGACATTGTGGATCCCTATGCCAACCCGGATGAGGTAAAAGAAGAATATGACATTGAACTTAGCGAGACAGGCAACAATTACGATGCCATCATTCTGGCGGTAAATCATGATGAATACACCAAACTTGATGAAAGTTATTTTCAGTCTATCAGCGCCGGCAAAGGCATTCTTGTGGACATCAAAGCCGTGTTTAAAGACCGCATCAATGATATGACTTACTGGAGTTTGTAAGCTCCTAACAGCTAAACACTTTTGTATTTATTTTTTGAAGAAGCTGTTGCTGAACGCTATAAATAAATAACTATGCAATATTTACGCTACGCCTTTATCAGTGTTTTTGTGTTTATCGTATTATCCTTTTTGACAGGGGTATTGTTTGCATGTACAACATTTATAGTTTCAGGAGAATATACGCATGACGGAAAACCGCTGTTGTTCAAAAACAGGGATACGGGATGCATGGACAATGCCCTGGTTTTTTTTAAAGATGGGAAATATAAGTACATGGCGGTGGTCAACGGGAATGAAAAATGGAACAAAGAAGTCTGGGGCGGATACAATGAAACCGGGTTTGCTATTATAAATTCTGCGGCATACAACAACAATACCACAGACACAACAGATCACAAAGACCAGGAAGGCGTGGTGATGAAAATGGCATTGCAGTATTGCCGCACCCTGCAGGATTTTGAGCGATTGCTTGATACCCTGAAAAAACCCATGGGCGTGGATTCAAATTTTGGTGTGATTGATGCTTACGGCGGGGCATCCTATTATGAAACCGGCAATTATGCTTACAAAAAATTTGATGCTAATGACCCTGACGTGGCGCCTGAAGGGTTTTTGGTCAGAACCAATTTTTCCGTGAGCGGAGATGCCACCGAAGGTTACGGTTATATCCGTTACAATACAGCTTTCAAAGCACTCAATGAAGGTTTAGAGCATGATCAGTTGACCCCGGAATATGCATTTAATAAGCTTTCTCGTAACTTTTATCATTCGCTGACAGAAACCGACCTCAAAGATGACATCCCGGTATCACGGAATCAACATGATCTCAGGTTTTTTATTGATTACATTCCACGCGTATCTACTTCCGCGGCCATGCTGATTGTGGGGGCACAAAATGAATCGCACGCAGATGAAGCCATGATGTGGACTGTCCTTGGATTTCCCTTGTGCTCTGTGGCTGTGCCTGTATGGATTTCTGCCGGCAAATCCTTGCCGAGAGTCCTTGCCATGAATGACAGCCTCCGGGCGCCTTTATGCAATGCCGCTTTGGATTTTAAAAAAGATTGTTTCCCTGTGACCCGTGGCAGTGGTAAAAAATATATAAACCTGGCTGCGGTTATAAACCAGGAACAAACAGGGTATTTGCAATTATTGAAACCCGTTGAAAATACCATTTTCGAAAAAGGGGAAAATCTTTGTGTTCACATATCCAACGGAACCAAATCACATGGAGACATTCAGGCATTTTACACCTGGGTAGATGATTATCTGAACAACCAGTACAAGGAAAAATTCAATTGTGCCCTTCTGAGAAAATAAGCATTAAATAAAGGGTTGAAAATCAACCACAAGCGCCATGAGAATCTGGTCACTTCATCCACAGTATCTTGACACAAAAGGACTGATCGCGCTATGGCGCGAAACGCTACTGGCAAAACATGTGCTTGAAGGAAAAACAAAAGGATATAAACATCATCCGCAACTCGTGCGTTTTCAACAAGAGGATAAGCCTGCGGATGCCATCCATTATTACCTGAAAATTGTGTGGGAAGAGGCCAATAAACGAAATTACAATTTTGACAAAAGCAAATTCATCACCATCTCCAAACCACAACAAATTCCGGTCACACAAGGCCAGGTGGAATATGAAACACAACATTTGCTGAATAAATTGCATGCACGTGATTACAATGTATATTTGAAATATAAAGATGATACAGATATTAAGCTGAACCCATTGTTTTATTTGATTGAAGGGAGTGTTGAATCGTGGGAAAAGACACTTGAGTAGAACAATATGTTAAAGCACTTCAAACCCGGATTTTTGCAGAAGCGGGTTATGGTTATTATCCCCTGTCAGACTGGTTACGCATAGAAGCATCTAGTGGTTATGGATCAGTGGATTTTCATCCTTTTTATGAGCATCAAAATTTTCATTCTGATCCGTGGGATCTCCATTACAATATACATTAATACCGTGTATTTGTGTAACCAACTATGTTGTCCCAAACCCGGGTTGGTATGCGCCGGGTATTGTTACTTTCCGAAATCAACTACCAGTTTTTAAGGGGACTTCTAATTTTATGCATTACGACAGTGTCTCCTTTTGGGGAAAGTTTGTTTGGCTTTCAAGATAGGGGGCTTAGGGTTGCATTTCTAATTCTGTTTTGCAACTAACTTTTTCTATCTTTGCATCCTCAATGGATAACTACATGAAAAACATAAGAAATTTCTGTATCATTGCCCACATTGATCATGGCAAAAGCACATTGTCAGATCGTTTGTTGCAGGCTACCAAGTCAGTTGAAGACAGGGACTTTATCGACCAGGTGCTGGATGATATGGATTTGGAACGGGAACGGGGTATCACCATAAAAAGCCATGCCATTCAGATGCTGCATGAGACAAATGATACGGAATATGTGCTCAATTTGATTGATACGCCGGGGCATGTTGATTTTTCTTATGAAGTATCGCGCAGCATTGCAGCCTGCGAAGGCGCTCTTCTGATAGTGGATGCCACACAGGGTGTACAAGCCCAGACAATTTCCACACTGTATCAGGCCATTGATCATGATTTGGAAATCATACCTGTGATGAACAAAATGGACCTTGACAATGCCATGCCCGATGAAGTGGAAGATCAAATCGTTGATCTCATTGGTTGTAAACGGGAAGAAGTCCTGAGGGCAAGTGGAAAAACAGGTGAAGGTATCGACGTAATATTACAAGCCATTATTGAGCGTGTGCCACCACCGGAGGGCAACCCTGAAGCCCCGCTGCAAGCACTGATCTTCGATTCAATTTATAATTCATATCGTGGTATCATCGCATATTTCAGGATTTTCAACGGTACCATAAAAAAGGGAGATCGTGTAAAATTCATCAACACCAGCCATGAGTATGAAGCGGATGAAATCGGGGTATTGAAATTAAAAATGGATCCGCGAAAATCCCTTTCTGCCGGCAACGTGGGTTATATCATTTCCGGGATAAAATCCGCCAAAGAAGTAAAAGTAGGCGATACCATTACCCATGTAGATAACCCCTGTGACAAGTCTGTTAGTGGCTTTGAAGACGTTAAGCCCATGTTGTTTGCAGGCATATACCCGGTGGACGCCGATGATTACGAGGAGCTCAGGGCTTCCATTGAAAAGTTACAGTTGAATGATGCTTCCCTGACGTTTGAACCGGAATCCTCAGCAGCGCTAGGATTTGGTTTCAGGTGCGGTTTTTTAGGTTTACTACACATGGAAATTGTGCAGGAAAGGCTGGACCGTGAATTTGATATGGATGTGATCACAACCGTTCCCAACGTTTCATACGTGGCACACCTCAAAGATGGAAAAGTTATTGAAGTGCATAATCCAAGCGGATTGCCCGAACCCAACGATCTTGAATACGTTGAAGAACCTTATATCAAAGGCAGTATTATTACACACCCTGATTTTATTGGCCCCATTATTAAACTGATCATTGACCGCCGGGGTGAATTAAAAAACCAACTATATCTGACAAGCAACAGGGTTGAATTGAGTTTTGAAATGCCTCTTGGAGAAATAGTCATTGATTTTTACGATAAGCTGAAAAGCATGTCACGGGGCTACGCTTCATTTGATTATTACCAATCCGGGTTTAGCACATCCAACCTGGTGCGGCTGGACATTTTACTCAACAGTGAAAATGTGGATGCCCTGTCAACACTTACCCATGTAGATAATGCGTATCCGCTTGGCAGGCGTATGTGTGAGAAACTCAAAGAGCTTATCCCGAGGCAACAATTTGATGTAGCCATACAGGCGGCAATCGGGAGTAAAATAATTGCCCGCGAAACGGTTAAAGCTGTCAGAAAAGATGTGACTTCAAAATGTTACGGGGGTGACATCACCCGGAAACGGAAACTCCTGGAAAAACAGAAAAAGGGCAAAAAGCGAATGCGCCAGGTGGGATCGGTAGAAGTCCCCCAGTCGGCCTTTATGGCAGTGCTTAAAATGGATTAAGCAATAGTATTTTATAGAATAAAAAGTAGATGTGATTACAACCAGCCTTTGCGTCTGAAGAATATGATCATAATGACAATAATGGTAATGAATACACCCCACATAATGAAATACGCGGAGGGGTAACTCAGTTCGGGAATGTGTTCAAAATTGGTGCCGTACACACCTGCAATAAATGTCAGGGGTATAAAAATAGATGCAAAGACGGTAAGCACTTTCATGACATCATTCATCCGATTGCTGATGCCAACATTGTAAATGTTGTAATAATCGGAAAGCAGATCCCTGTAAGATTCTGTGCTTTCGAGTGCCTGCTGGCTGAGGTCAAGCAGGTCCTTAAAAAACAGATCGGTGTCTTTCTCGAAATACTCATTACCCATTTTCAGCATTTTAAGCAACATGTCACGAAAAGGCATGACAGCCCTGTGAAGATACCTGAGTTCTCGTTTCCAATGATATATTTGTGAAGGAATATTTTTATCGCTTGCTTTTATGGCGTGTTCTTCCATATCTTCGATTTTTTCACCCATTTTTCCAATGATATTAAGGTAATTATCTACGATGCTGTCCATGATGGCATATCCCAGGTAATCTGTTCCTGAACGTCTGATACGTCCTTTGTTGTTGTTTATTCGTTGATGTAATGGATTAAAAAGATCACCGCTCTGTTCCTGAAAACTCAACAATAAATTATTTTTGATGACAAGACTGATTTGTTCGGTTTCAAGGGTGTTGTTTTTATCATGAAACCGGAGCATTTTCATGCTGATAAGTAAGGTGTTGTCAAAATCTTCGTGTTTTGGTCGTTGATCTGTATTCAGGATATCCTCAAGCATCAACGGATGAAGGTCATATTTTTCTCCCACTTGTTTGATTACGGAGGTATCATGCAACCCGTCAATATTGAGCCAAAGAATGTTGTTATGTTCAGGGATGTCTGGTAAAACTTTGTCTGTTATTGGTTTATAATCCCTGATAAGTTCTTTCTCATTGTAAATCATGGATGAAATCCGGACGTGTTCTTGTTTTTTATTTCCCAGAAATACCAAAGAGCCAGGCATAAGCCCGGTAGTTTTATCGCGTTTTTTCAGGAATCTGGCCATATCAAGTATAATGTTGGTTATTTTGCTTTTTTTATCGTGAAAGCAATGGTTGTTCCAACCCCTAACGTACTTCTTACATTGAGGGTTTGGTTATGGGCTTCGATAATATGTTTGACAATGGATAGTCCCAGCCCGGTCCCGCCGGATTTGGTGGAACGTGACTTATCAACCCGGTAAAAACGTTCAAAAATTCGTGGAATGTCTTTTTCGGCAATGCCAATGCCATTGTCTGTAACTTCAATCAACAGGTTTTCATCCATATCGAACAGCTCCACGTTGACGAAACCATCCTCTTTTCCGTAATTAATGGCGTTTATGACCAGGTTAGTCATAACCTGTCGCAAAAATTCGGGGTCCGCAGTGATTTTCCTTTGTTTTTCATAATGGCGGCGAATATTCAGCCTGATGTTTTTGGTTGTAGCCTTATCTTCAAGGTTATCAAACACCTCTTCAATGAGTTTTACCGGATCAAAGCTTTCATACCTGAGTTTCATTTCTCCGTGTTCGAGTTTAGAAATGGCTTCCATGTCATTGACAATGGAAATGATACGGTTGATGTTTTTTTCCAGTTTTGTCAGGTATTTTATGTTGACGGATTTGTCTTCAATGCCGCCTTCAAGCAATGTTAGCGTGTATCCCTGGATGTTAAAAATCGGGGTTTTCAATTCATGCGATACGTTCCCGACAAATTCTTTCCGGTATTGAGCCATGCGTTTCCATTCCTGAATTTCTTTGCGGCTGTTTTCCGCCCATTGGGTCACATCATCATCCACTTGCCTGAGCAGGTCTTTGTTGATATCGAATTTTTCTTTTTTGGCTTTATCGTCTTCTTTAAAAGAGTGAATGGTCTTGTATATTAACCTGATGTGACGATAAATGAAGTAAAACAGAACGTACCTGAGGATGAAAAACGACAACAAAAAAAAACCCGGAATAATGATTAATAAAAGAATCCAGGAAGCTGTAAGATCAAACAATAATTTTACACAGACTAATATGACAATGAGTAACCCGGTCAGCAAAAGGGAAGTTCTAAGCGCCAAGCTGGTAGCTGAATTACTTTGAAGCTTGTTATGTAAAAAATTTTGCATTATAACAATAAATGTAATTAACAAGGTGGTCTGTTATCAGGGTTTAAACTTATAACCCACACCTTTGATGGTTTTTATTATATCGGTTCCGATTTTTTCGCGCAATCGCCGGATGTGAACATCTATGGTTCTGTCGCCTACGATGATATCATCGCCCCAGATGTGATTATAAATTTCTTCCCGCGTAAACACTCGTAATGGTTTGGATGCAAGCAAATGCAAGAGTTTGAATTCTTTTCTGGGAAGTATGATTTCGTTGTTGTTCCGCATGATGATAAAGCGTTTAGGATCAATAACCAGCTTGTCAAATTCCAGAACTCCATGTTCTTTCAATGATTTTACTTCTTTATTAACACGTTTGAGAATGGCTTTGATTCTTTTTTTCATGATTTTAGGTTTGATAGGCTTGTTAACGTAATCATCCCCCCCGGCATCAAACCCTGCCACCTGGGAATAATCTTCTCCCCTGGCTGTTAAAAACATAATCAGCACGTGTTCTAATCCAACAATGTTGCGCAGTTTTTCGCAGGTCTCGATGCCATCCATTTCTGGCATCATGATATCAAGAATGATGAGGTCAGGAATGATTTTTTGCGCTTTCTGTATTGCGTCAAGGCCATTGTCGCTGGTAATGACCTTGTAGCCTTCAGAGGTCAGGTTATAAGACAAAAATTCAAGAATGTCCGGCTCATCATCTACGAGAAGTATGGTGTATTTTTCAGGTTCAAACATGTTGTCATTAAAAATATACAATATTCAAATGTAGGAAAAATATCCTTATCAGGAACCAATGCTCATAATAATTAACAGGATTATCATCAACACGAGTGCCCCAATACTGACACAGGAAAAAAAATAATGCCATTTATTCTTTTTCCTGTTTAATTTCATCGTTTTGTGGTTTATTTACATTTTTTTCTTTCACGACGTACTTAGGGCGCCGGCGCACATTACTTCCTATGCGGCTGATGTATTCGCCAATAATACCGATGGTAATGAGTTGTATTCCCCCCAGAAACAATACAGAAATAATCAATGATGTCCACCCTTGCACAAAAGAATGAGCAATTAACCGTTGATACAATGCCCAGATTATCATCACAAAGCTGACAAGGCTGAAGAAAAACCCCAGCCAAGTAGCAAATCTAAGCGGAAAATCAGAGAATGATGTCAATCCGTCCAGGGCGAAACGGACCATTTTTTTGTAGGAATAGCTGCTGCGTCCTTTTTGGCGTCCTGCCCGTTCGTAAACAATTTCGGTTTGCCTGAAGCCTACCCATGCCACTTGTCCCCTGATGAACCTGTCACGCTCAGGCATTTTATTCAATTCATTGACTACCTGCCGGTTCATCATTCTGAAATCGCCGGCATCCACGGGAATTTTTACATTGGTCATCCGGGTAAGCAGGCGGTAAAACATCTTTGCCGTCAGTCGTTTAAGTATGGATTCTCCTTTGCGCCGTTTACGTTTGCCGTAAACAACATCATACCCTTCGTCCAGTTTGTTGTACATGTCAATCATGATTTCAGGGGGATCCTGAAGGTCAGCATCCATAATTACCACATACTGTCCCCTGGCGTGTTCAAGGCCTGCCGATATGGCTACCTGCTGACCAAAATTGCGGCTCAGATCAATGTACTTAACGGCTGTGTCTTTTTCTGAAAGCTTTTTAATGATTTCCAGTGAATTATCTGTACTGCCGTCGTTGATGAAAATAATTTCATGCTTATCAGCAAGCCGGTTAAGGATATCTTTGGTTTTTGAATGACACGCAGGCAGGCTGGCAGCTTCGTTGTAAACCGGAATAACCAGACTGATGTGCATGTCTTTTTGTTTTTTCATGGTAATCAAAAATAATCAAAATTAAAACATCACCCAAAGCTAAAAAGAATTACATATTAAATTGCAAAATGCCTTTTATTATTCCGCTTTGGTACAGTGCTTTTAAGACAGCAATAAGTCCAAATGCAAAATTTTGTTTGTAGTCATGGCAAAAAACATGTAAATTTACAGACAGTGCGGCATCTTTTTTGTAATAGTAAAACCCTTAATTAAAAAATTATGGCCATGAAAAAATTAGTAATTGTTCTTACAGGCATGTTCATTTCATTTGTGATATTTTCTGCATGTGGCGAAGATCCGGATGACGATGAAACAGAAATTGTGGAAGTGACTGATGATATAAGCTCTGCCACAACATGGTCGGGCAATACGATTTATGTCATTAAAAAGTATGATTTTTATGTTGAGGCCAGTTTAACCATTATGCCTGGTGCCATTGTTAAATTTACAGATGAGGGTGCCAACATGATTGTTGGTAACGGAGGAAGCATTACGGCCAATGGCGAATCCGGTAATCCTGTTGTGTTTACGGCCTATGCTGATGATGCCCATGGCGGGGATACCAACGATGATGGCAGCAGTTCGGCAAGTTCAGGCGATTGGGGCATGATAAATGTCAACGGACGCAATGCGGATTTTAGTTACTGTGAATTTTATTATGGTGGCAGCAATACCGATGGTGTTACTTTACGATACCCACCGGGTTCAGGAGGATCTGTTAGCCATTGTATTTTCAAAAACAACATCGGGATGATCAGCGGGAACTATTATTATGGTGCGGTTGATGCCACCGGAGCATCTGCTGACTTTACCATTACCAACACCATGTTCGAAAACAATGATATCCCGCTATCCATCAATGCAGATATCAGCATAGGTGGATCCAATACATTTGTAAACAACACACATCAGGGTATTTTTGTTACCGGTTTTGTCAATGATACAACTACATGGGATGAAAATGAAGTGGCTTTTGTTTATACCGGTTCCAATCTTCAGGTAAACAATGGCAGTAAATTAAACCTTGGTACAGGCGTGGTCATTAAATTTCTTTCGGATGCTGAAATGTATTTGTACAATGGCACATCCAACCTTTCAACCAATTATGATGACCCGTCCGAGGTCATTTATACGTCATACAAAGATGATGAATACGGCGGGGATTCCAACGGCGATGGCAGCGCTACAAGTCCTGCAGCAAGCGATTGGACAGGCATTTATAAAGACAATCAGAAAAATTACGTTGAATGGGACAACATTAAGTATGATTCGAATGCTTTCCCGGTGTAGCAGACCCTGGTTAAATTATTCAATACCCAACCCGGATAAACCGGAACCAAATAGATTATAATTCATCATTCGATATTCTATTGTTCTACTGTTCGTTATTCAATTATGTTTTAGAAGATTTGAGCAATAAACAGTTAACTGTTTTGAAGTGAACAAGTTGTTTATTTACAATCCCTTATTTAGTAGGGGTATGAATAACGAATAATGAACATTTGAACAATCGAATTATGAATAAAGGCATTACACAATTGAACACATACCGGTATAAGACACTATATTTTTCCCAAAGGGAAAAAAGCCCTTCGGGGAAACGACATAGCAAAATTGAAACATACGAACAATTAAGTAACTTTGCTTTATGAAGAATAAA
>CAZGPW010000121.1:0-32486 GCA_964527535.1 uncultured Bacteroidales bacterium | reverse complement strand
TGAACATCATCGGTATAATACAGATAATCAATCGATTGTAATTTTCAGTAATCATCAATAAGAATATTAAATATTACACAGTTGAACGCAACTTGGTATTAATTGTTGTGACCTTCTTTTGTTTTCCATAATGTTTATATTTTTAGTGTAAAGCTATTTCAGGACGAGAGACGAGAGAGGTTTTAGGGGTTAGGGGTTAGGGGTTAGGTGTTAGGTGTTAGGAAAAGCTTCCCTCCTAACTCCTAACACCTAACCCCTAACACCTAACATCTAAATCCCTATTTTGAAGTTCCCCTGTTTTCCCGGGGGCGAGCACTGATTAGTTACCAACGGACATTTGCCTTCTTTATGGCTTCGGGTTTTCCTAAATCCAGCCACAACGAGGAATCATGTTCCCACCCATAGATATCGTAGTCCTTAGCCAGGTTTAGATAGGTTTCAATGATTGAAAATTTACCATCACCATCCATCATGTCCAGAAAATCCTGCGATAAAACCTGAATACCGGAAAAAGCCAGTTGCCTTTCTACCTGCACATTGGATTTGCTCATGCGGCGTTCGTCAGTTTTTTCGTTTTTCCAGCCTGTCAATCGCTGGTGCTTATCAAACAATAAATACCGGCTGGTTTTGCGATTACTTACTGCCAGCGTTGCCAACGATGACTTTGCTTTATGATATTCAATCAAATAAGCAAGATCAATTGTATGCCATACATCCACGTTGTGTACCAACACCGGTTCATCATCTAACAATAAATGCCTTGCTTTTTTTAAACCTCCACCGGTATCCAGCAATTGTTCCCGTTCATCTGAAACGCTGATTTTATAACCATCAAACTCCGGTGTTGACAAATAGCTTTCTATCTGAGCGGGAAAATGATGCACATTGACCACAACTTCATCAATGCCAACCCGGGCAAGTTTATGTATCAAATGCCCAAGCATGGGTTTCCCATGGACTTCCACCAGAGCTTTTGGTTTGTTATTTGTCAGCGGCTGCAAACGGGTACCCAGGCCTGCAGCTAAAATCATTGCTTTCATATCTTTGTAATCTTAAATTTTTCTCTTTGCGGTTCTCAGCGTCTTCTCCGCGCCACTTTGCGTTACTTTTCGGTTGTACCGCAGAGAAAATTATTTTTACAGCCATCATTCAATCGCATTCCGGCAAATAACCATGCGCGTGTGTATCAAAATTTTTGTCATGGCGGTTTCATACGTTCATAATTTATCTTCGAGCATCAAGCTTTCATTCTTCCATTTCTCTGTGTCGGACAACAACATCTATGTCATACTTGTTTTTCAGGTACACGGCCATGTGTTCAGCCGCATATACCGACCTGTGCTGCCCGCCGGTGCACCCAAATGACACCAATAAATAATTAAACCCACGTTTTTGATATGCCTCTACAGATTGGCTGACAATCCACCGGGTATGATTCAAAAATTCTTGCATGGCCGGGGTATCATCCAGAAAAGCCTGTACCGGCTTATCTTTACCTGTAAGCTGCTTGTATTCGTCATACCGGCCGGGATTATGTATGGCCCTGCAATCAAACACATGCCCTCCCCCATGGCCTGATGTGTCTTTAGGCATACCATGCTTATATGAAAAGGACTTCACTTCCACATAAAGCTTATTATCCCCGGTTGTTTTTCGTAAAAATGGCATGTTTTCATCAGCCAACAGCCTGTCAACGAGTTTTTCAAGCTCAGGATAATCGCTTACAATATCAAACTCCTGCCGGATGGCATTCAGGTTATCCACGGCGTACGGTAAACTGAGTATAAAATGCCTTTTTTGCTGATGTAATCCCCGGTATCCATAAGCTCCAAGCGTTTGCAGAACACGTATTAACACAAAAGCTTGGTAATAATGCATAAAGCCCTTTTCGTCAACACGAATATGTTTTGACAACGCATCCAGGTAAGACCTCAGCAAAGTGCTTTTTATTTTTCCGGACAATCTGGCACGAGCCTGCCAAAGCAAAGAAGCTACATCGTATTGTAAGGCTCCCTGGCGGCCACCCTGGTAATCAATAAACCACACCTGATTGTCATGTATCATAATATTGCGTGACTGAAAATCCCGGTACATGAAATAATTGGCAGGTGCCTGCATGAGATAATCTGCCAACGCATGAAAATCCTTTTCCAGCGCATGTTCGTTAAAACCAACATTTAACAGCTTTGCATAATAATATTTGAAATAATTTAAATCCCATAATACAGCTTGTTTGCTGAATTTTCTTACCGGCCATGTGTAATCGTAATTGTAAGACGATGCAGCGGTTGTCTGCATGCGGGCCAGTTGGCTGAGTGCTTTTTTGTAATAGTCAAGCGTTTCAGGGTGTATATCGTTTCCATGCCTTTTATCGGTAAGGTGCTGGAAAAGCGTTCTTTCACCAAGGTCCTGCAGCAGATAGGTAGTTTTATCTTCTGATACTGCATACAATTCAGGCACCCGGATGCCTTCTTTCCTGAAATGCCTGGTCATTTCAAAAAACACCTCATTTTCCGGCACGTTGGGATTTGTTGCCGCCAGATAAGCATTACTGTTGATTATAAAACGGTAGTACTGCCTGTCAGACCCTGAACGAGGCAATGGAATAATGTCTTCCGGTTTGTGCCCGAAATGCGATGTTATAAGTTGCTGTATTTTTTCCACGATTGTGATTTTGTCATAAAAATATAAAATGATTCGATGATACAAAAACACCACCTTAGGAAACAACACGTAAAACATATAGTGTATGAACCTTGGTGATTGGAAAAACACGTTAAGATATTTTTAAGTAAAATTCAAAATACGCATTAGAGACATTCCGTTTGCGTTGAGTAACTATTATGATATTGTTTAAAGGTACTTGTTATTTGTTTCGAAAACACTAATTTTGTGAGGCATATAATGATGTTGAGATGAAAAAAACAGGCATTCTCATTCTCCTTTTTATTTTGGCTGTAATTGGATTACAGGCACAGGACGACGTGAAGTTTGAAGCCAAGGCAAAGTCCGTGGTTGAGGCAGGTGAAAATTTTTACCTGCAATATGAGATGAATAAGAAAGGGAAGAACCTGAATTTGCCTGACATGTCACCATTCCGTGTTTTGAGCGGGCCATCGCAACAAACAAGCTCAAGCACCAGCATTATAAACGGCGAAGTTAGCCATTCATACACCTTTCGTTACACTTATGTGGTAAAAGCACCCGAAACCGGCACTTATGAATTGCCTCCTGCTACGGTTAATATTGACGGGAAATCCTATAAATCCAACAAACTGACCATCAATGTTGTTGAATCGGCCAACACACAAACCCAAAGCAGCAGAGGCAGAAGCAGCAACATAAGCAACCGTCAACCAGGCAGAAGCAATGCAACGCAAGGAGAAAAACCGTTTGCCCGCGTGCATGTAAATAAAACCACGGCTTACCAGGGGGAACCCATATACGCCCGGCTAAAACTATACCTTCCAGACAGAAATCTGGCTGGCTTCAGGGATATCAGTTTTCCCGAATTCAATGGTTTCTGGAGTGAAGATTTTAACATGCCAGAACAAATCCAATTGAAAACCGAAAATTACAGCGGAAAAAATTATTGGGTAGCCGAACTGGCATCATGGATATTGTACCCTCAACAATCGGGGAAACTAACCATCGAAGGAGGGCAATACGACATTGTCATGCGTGAACGTGTATCCGGCGGCCAATCACGCAGCGTATTCGATTCTTTTTTTGGCCATTATGAAAACGTAGAAAAAACGCTGACAAGCCCACCGGTAAATTTCAATATCAAAGCATTGCCCTCCGGAAAACCGGCCGGATTTACCGGTGGTATCGGGAATTTTAGTGTCAGCTCAGAAATATCTCATGACAGCATTGATGTCAATGATGCCTTTTCCATTCGCATTCGCATATCAGGTACAGGCAACCTCAACCTGCTTAATCCACCGGAACTGGAATTGCCCGATGTGTTTGAGATGTACGACCCGGAAGTGGAATCAGATTACAAACAAACCATCAACGGCAGCCAGGGAAGCATTGAATATGTCTATACCATCATTCCACGCTACCCCGATGATTACACCCTGCCTGGTGTAAAAATAGCATGGTTTAACCCGGCAGCAAGAACATACCAAACCTATCAATCGGAAAATTTCCGCATTCACGTACGCCGCACCAAAGATTATGACGAAAGCGAAACCCTGAAAAAAACGGAAAAAGACAAGCCTGACCTAATATCCACAGACATCCGTTTCCTGAAAGACATCCATGCCTACAAACAACCTGTGGCGGTAGTGTTCAACACAAAAGTATTTTGGTTGTTTTATATAGTGCCGCTACTGGTGTTAATCATTATTGTTGTTTTGCGCAGAAAGCAGATTAAGGAAAGAGCAAACATCACAAAGCAGCGAAACAAAAAGGCCAATAAAATAGCCATGCGCCGGTTGAAGAAAGCTAAATCGCTGATGAAAAACGAGGATAAAGATTTCTACAATGAAACCATAAAAGCCTTGTGGGGATACGTTGCTGATAAACTTGATATGAAAACCTCTATGTTATCGAGGGAAAATGTATCAGGAGCCCTTCAGGAAGAAAACATACAGGAAGACTTAATTGACAATCTTCTGGATATTATTGATGAATGTGAATACGCTCATTTTGCACCTGCGGCGGATGATACCGAAAAACAGCGTATTTATTCAGATGCCGTTTCCCTGATAACTAAACTGGAGCAAAAACTGTAAACTATGAAACGATATATTCTTATCAGCATATTATGTTTGAACCTTATCACAGCTAAGGCTGTCAATCCTGCAGACAGTGCGAAAGAAGCATACAACAACGGCAATTATGCCATAGCGGCTTCACTTTACAAGGAAATGCTGAAAGAACAGCCTCAAAATGCAGTGGTTTATTACAACCTCGGAAACGCTTATTACAAAATGAATAAGCCGGGGCCAGCTATTTTAAATTATGAACGTGCCCACAGGCTGAATCCTACGGATGAAGATATCAAACACAACCTTAAATTGGCTCATTCAAAAGTAAAAGGCCAAATGGAGAGCATGCCTGAGTTGTTTTTCATTGCCTGGCTGGATAAACTGAATACCATGTTGAGTGTAAGAACCTGGGCTGCTGTTAGTGTTATATTGTTTCTGATGGCTATTGGATTCACGGCATGGCGGTTGTTCAGAAAAAAACCGGGCGCACGTGCTGCACTTTCATCTATAGCCATAACCAGCCTTGTGTTGAGTGGGATAAGCCTGAGTTTGGCTTTCAGGCTGGATAAAAAAATCCACACCCCCAATGAAGCCATTGTGTTTGAAGATAGTTTGATTAAAAGCTCCCCCTCTGAAACAGGCGTGAATTTGTTTGAAGTACACGAAGGCATTAAAACTGAAGTACTTGACAGCCTGAACAATTACACCCAAATCCGGCTGCCTGACGGTAAAAAAGGATGGATACGCAGCCGCAACATTGAACATATCCGGTTGCACGGGGCTAATGAATAGGGGTTGCTTAGTGTTTGTCAATACAGTCGTAAAAGTTTGCAACAGGCGATTGTTCTGAAATCATGTTATAAAAACACTTTGGTGGCTCCAAATCCATATTCCTTAAATGAAGCGTCCTCATACTTGAATTTATAGTCTTTCTCCAGGCTTTTTCTAAGGGTGGTTTTCAGCGTGCCATTGCCTATACCATGAATAAATACTACGGCGTAAACACCTTCTTCAACAGCATGGCTAAGCACCTGGTGAAAATGTTGCATCTGATGTTCCAGTATTTCGTGATTGCTCATCCCCACCACCGAATCCACCAGGGCATTGATGTGCAGATCCTCTTCCCATATCACTGGTTCAGGCCGCTTTTTTGAACGACGGGATTTTTCTTCATCCAGCTTTTCCTGCATTTCCTTTTCTGAAGATACTGCACTCAAATCAGCATTCACTACAATATCATTGCTGTACATCACATGCACCTGCGCTTTGTCGTAAAAATAATCGCTGACGCTGTATGCATCATCCTGTATCAGGCGTGTTGGTTTGATTTTCAGTTCAGCTTCAATGGCAGGCTTTAGGGTTTGCATTTCATTGCCGGTAAACAGCCCCTGCATTGCCACTTTTTTCAAATCATTTAACTCCCTGTCATTGATTGTCACCACCTCCAGTTTGGTATCCGGTTCCAGCACATCCTGTGAAATCAGGTTGTAAGCCTCATTCACTTCCTTATACAGGGCAAAATTCAAATAATACGGGGAATCATTGATCACAAACATACTTACTTTCCTGCCCTCATCATCCCTTGTAAAAGCCAGCAATACCTTATAAACGGTCCTGTCTTCCCTGATTTTCATTTTCTCCGGGTCGGTTTGTTTTGGTGCTTCATCAGCAGATTTCTGAGCAAGGCTTTCCGTGCCCCTCTCTATCAACACCAGGTCTTCGGGGGCTACCGGATATTCAAAACCATCCTCAGTTTCCACTATAAGGGTACCATCCTTTTGAACACGCCTGACCTCGCCTTCGCCTACATCATTCAAAAATCTTACTTTATCACCGGGTCTGTATTGTTTTGTATTGCTCATATTATATATATTTTTCTTTATTTTGCAGTAAATTCCTGTCACATGACGAATGATACAAAGTTAATAAAGATCGCAGACTATACATATACTTTACCGGAATCACGCATTGCAAAATATCCGCTTGAAGCCAGGGACATATCCAAACTGCTGATATATAACAAGGGAACGCTTGAACAAAATAAATTTCATAAATTGACCAGTTACCTGCCCGAAAACGGACTGATGGTGTGGAACGATTCCCGTGTGCTTAACGCCAGGCTCATTTTTCATAAAGACACAGGAGCCAGGATAGAAATATTTTGCATTTCCCCCGCTGATGACAAGGATTACAACTTAGCGTTGCAAAGTAAAGGGCAATCACGTTGGAAATGCATTGTTGGCAACCTGAAAAAATGGAAATCGGGAACACTTGTCAGCGTCATCGATTTAAAGAACAAGAAAATAAACATCAGTGCAAACTTAATACAACGGGGATCAACAGAACATGTGGTGGAATTCAGATGGGACGATAAGGAAACCAACTTTGCCGGGATCATGGAGCACAGCGGCCTCACACCGATCCCCCCATACCTCAACAGGGAAAGCGAGCCGGTTGACAGGCAACGCTACCAAACGGTATATTCTAATGTTTCAGGTTCGGTTGCCGCACCTACGGCAGGCCTGCATTTTTCAGCCGAAATGCTGGAAAATATTAAGCAAAGCAACATACACATATCATCGCTGACGTTGCATGTTGGGACCGGTACATTTCAACCCGTAAAAACAGAAACCATTGGCAGCCACCGGATGCACACCGAGTATTTCTACGCCTCACGTGATTTGCTGAAACGCTTAAAAACACACCTGGGAAATATTACAGCCGTTGGCACCACCAGCCTGCGTGGCATGGAGAGCCTGCTTCAGGCCGGGATTAAAGCCATGCAGGGAAAAACACAACTGGATGCGCCCCAACATATCAGCCAGTGGGAAGCATACAACAGGCCTGATCATCTGACAGCGGAAAAAGTGCTGGATTTTATGATCAATGACATGGATAGATTAAATATCACTCACATTACAGGCAAAACCAGCATGATGATTGCGCCGGGATATCCATTTCTGCTGCCTGACAGGTTGATTACCAACTTTCACCAGCCGGGCTCTACCCTGTTGCTGCTCATTGCTGCCTACATAGGCGATGACTGGAAAAAAGTGTATGACTATGCTTTGCAGCACAGATTCCGGTTTTTAAGCTACGGCGACAGTACATTGCTAATACCAAAAGAGGATAAAGGATTGGAAGAAGCCTGATAACAGGATTTTGACAAAGTTTTTTGAATGATCTTTAATTCAATATAATCTTTTTTGTAACGGTATCTTTTCCCGTATCAATCCTTAAAAAATAAATACCCGGTTGCTTGCCAGACATATCAATGTAAGACGTGTTTCCTTTTATGCGAGAATTAAAGTCAATTTTTTGACCCAGCACATTTAATATTTCCATGTTTATTATTTCGCCTGATGATTGCAGCCTGAATTTTCCGTTGTTTGGATTGGGATAAATATCATAATGATCATGTTGATTGTTTTCATCATTGTGTGTCGTTATCATGGTTGTTGAAACCCCTGAACCTGTTGCAACCCAAATATTACCTTCACAATCCGTTTCAATATCTGTAATCCAATTACTAGCTAAACCATCATTTGTATTATAGGTTGTCCAGGTATCAACACCGTCAAATTTATCTATAAATCTATCAATTGCTCCATTAAATTCTTTACTTAATAACCATAAATTCCCGGTAGAATCGCATTCTATTTCAAGTATAATTGGATGAATTATATTGCTATTATCTGAAAAATAGGTTGTCCATACAGAATCCTGATCACATTTCACCAACCCGTCATCGGGATACTCTGTTACTGAAAACCACAAGTTATTTTCCGGATCTTCTTTAATGCTCCAAACCTGTGTTTTAATATCATAACTTGTATCCGGATAAGGAGGAATTCTTGGATAATAATTTATATTGTCTCCGTTTTCATCCCATACATCAACACCGTGAATGAAATCAAAAGATGCTGCCCATATATTACTGGAATCATCTATGTGTAAAGAAATATAATCATCATATGCACCATAAAATGTAATAACATCATTTCCACTGTATTTATGTGCACCACATTGACCACACCAATAAACATTGCCTTCTTCATCAATCTCCATGTCCCTTATTTGATTTAAATCATCATCAGCATATATTTTATTACAAGTATCAGTACAATTAAATAGTTTATATCCATTAGCATTCACAAAAACAAAAACGTTCTCGTTGTTGTCAACTTCAATTTTTTTGATGATATTTGTTGGTAACCCGCTGGTGGTATCATATACTACGGTTTGCCACCCATAAACATGATGGAATTTTGATACCCCGTTTCTCGTCGCAAACCATACACTGCTGTCGGGCCCAATGGCCATATCAAAAACTTGATTATCAGCCAGGCCATCGCTTTCATAAAAGGAGTGAAACGTTGTTTGAGAAATTGTTTCATCAATAAAGATACTACTTAGCATGAGCAGTAACAGCAATACTTTAGGTATGTTTGTTTTCATAATATTCAAAATCATCTGATTACTTGAACTTTTTAATTATTGCATAATTATTCAATCATTACTTTTCTTGTAATCCGTTGCTTGTCCGTATATATAATGACAAAATAAATGCCCTTACTGTTGCCTGAAAGATGAATTTTTTGCTGATTTTTGTTATTCACAACATTTGATTGGATTTTTTCACCAATTAAATTAAATATTTCTATTTTGATTATATCCCGATTTGCATATACAGAAAATTCGCCTTGGTTTGGATTGGGAAAAACTATAAAATTAGGTAATTCTTTTCCTTCGTTTATTTTCTGTATTATTTTTTGTTTCTTTATTTCGAGAATTTTACCTGTTTTTTCTATGTTATTAGCAAATAAATCGATTTGATCACAAGGATTTAAAGATGCAGAAAACTGTGAGCCTGATTTGGCATGGAATCCTTTTTTTAATGTAATGTGTTCTGCACCAAGGTTACTTGTACCACCGTACTCTACCGTAAAACTTGTGCCTTCACCCGCAACCACTATGCTGTCAGAAGCTTGCCAGTCAATTGTTTCGGCAGTGTCAACAGTAATGTTCTGCAATAGCAGATCTTCAGAACAGGAAGGGATGAATTCCATGGTAGGATCACCAAACCAATGCATTGTAGCCATGATGCTTTTTAAATCTATACTACTCGAAAATTTTGTTTCTACATAATTTTTAGCATAAGACACCATTGTTCCGAGATACCTTTTCCCATTATAACTTAACGGTCCATAATTATCGTTAATATAATGATCAATGAATCCTGGCCAGTATGCATCCATCATTCCCCAAAGCAATCTTGCACCATGAATTGTCGGAATTGTTCTTGTAGCAGCAAAAATGCCAACTGCACCACCTGTTGTATCTCCATTTGCCCTTATCCATTCTTCAGTAAAACATTCTGATAAGGTACCATTACTGCTATCTGTTTCATTATCAAACCAACCTGTTTCACAAGATAATGCCCATATTAATGGATAATTATTAACATTATAATCTAAATCATCTAAATCATTTTTATCAAAATTAGGTTTTTCCCAAAATTCACTATATCCATGGCCATGATAAATAGCAAGAAATGTACCCGGGTCAGCATTTAACCTTGTAATAATATCTGAGGAATCACTTTTCCAGATACTTGGGTAATTGTTTTGGAGATCATCTGGCATTTCTTTATATTCATAATCATTTTCAAATAAAATATCTTTATTAAAATTAGAACTATCTGGTGTCCAGTAATAATTTACCGTATCCATACCTGGCAATACATCTTCATAATAAACCCTTTTAAAATTGCTGCTTGTCAGGTACTGATTAATTTCTTCAACGGTTTGGGTAAATCTTCCATTTTCCCAATTATAATCATCTATTTCCATAGATTGATATTCCGAACATCCCATAATGCGGTTATAGAAACTACTTGCATTGCTTATGGTATCATGCACTTTAAGAGCTTTAACTAAATTCAAAGCTACCGTAACATTATCCACAGGTATTCTACCATATAAAAATTCAGGTGAATACCCGTTATCAAGATCATTATCAACATCAGCAAAATAATAATCGGTGGCAGCGAAATAGTTTGCATATTGAAATTCATACCATGGTGGAATAAATTCTGCATCACCGAGTATAAGCATGAAGGATGGAACTGTTGACCAATTATTGTATGCAGAATCAATGTAATCATCAATCGCATTACGTGCTGAATTATTATTTGTTGAATTTGTTTGCTCCGGATTATCAGGGTCTATCCAGGTATCATAAGAACTGTTAATTTCTGACGTTGTAACTACTTTGCATGAAATATTGTTGTATTTTTTACGCCAGTCTGCAAGTGTATATGCTGCATCTTCAAAATCATCGTGTGTGATAATCAAAAATTCACAACCGTCATTTGATTTTGATCCATTGTCATCATAAATTCTCGAATTAATGATATCATCGCCATTTATTGTTACAGAACTTAAAAGATCGTCATAATATTTAGAACAAACTGAAGTTTTTATCGGTTCGCGTATTCCTGTAAATGTTATTTCCACATGCATTTCAGGATATACTTTAAGTGTTCTGCTTACAGGATTGTAATGAAATGGATACATCCATAACATGCCAATATTATTATCTCTGTAATTTGATATTGGGTCTAGTTCTGCAAAAATATCTGGGAAAAACTCATCAGACGAATAAACAAACTGGTTTTGTGAAAATATGCATGAATCATTAACCGTATATTTTTTAACAGGAGGTATTTTAATATCTTCGTAAATCAGTGGTTGTCCTTCGTGTACTGTAATAACAGGGTGTGTTCCTTTTGGAATAAGTATGCGTTTCGTTATTGCAGGTAAATCCGGCATTCCATCATGTAGTTTTGCCCCCTGCTGAAAAATACAATCATATATGTTACCGTCTGGATACGTAATTTTATGTATATCCAATGCAGGGACATTTACATTTAATGTTAAACTGTTTGAGTTTGAATTATCTATATTTGCATAAGGATGTTGGCTGTAAACTGCATAAGGAATAATAATAAAAAATGCTACAGTTAAAATTTTACGATGGTTTATTATAAAATTCATTTTACAATTATTGGTTTTTGATTTGATTAATACGCTTATTAAGTACCTTATTTTGTTTTTTTAGCTTTTCTATCTCTTTGTTTTGATCAATAACATAAAGCGTAAGCTCTTCTATTTTTTTTAGGAGTGTGGTGTTCATTTTACCTAATTCTACACCTTCATTTTGCATGGTTTTAGCAGAAGGAACATCTGGTAAATGTTTGTTCTCTTTAATGTATTTTTCTAAATGATTTAGGTTTTTTAGTTTGTAATCATTATCAAACACATAATCTGCACCAACTGTTTCAACTTTTATTTCTTCGCAAATTATTTTTCCATCAACTTCCAGTTTTTCATCAGGATCATCAACTCCTATTCCCATGTTCCCATTTATTTTTAAATAACGCGCTGAAAAATCCCCATAAATCAAAGGATTGGTAGTATTTTGATTATCTATATACAATATGCTGTCAACATTTTCCCAAGCAGTATTAGAAGCTGCCATATAACCTAGAAATATATTTCCTGTTCCTTCATTGTAATAACCAGCTTTGTATCCAATAAAAGTATTATTGCTTTCTTCACTACTAAAACCTGCCCTGTAACCCACCATAACATTATCATTCCCACTATTGTTATAATACCCTGCATCCATACCCAATAATGTGTTCTCGCTACCACTTGTAATATTCATTCCTGTTCTTGTACCAAAGAATGTATTACTATACCCGCTGCTATTTAAATGTCCTCCAGCATAGGCACCAAAATAACTGTTGTAACTTCCTGACACACTATTACCTGAGTAATATCCAAAATATGAACAATAATTTGCTTCAGTTCCTGAACCTGTTCCATAGTTGGTTGTTTTTGAGCCATCTAGCATATAACCTCCTAAAGTATCAGTGCTAATTTCGTTTACTTGTCCATAATTTTTAGTGTTAAATAAAAACAAGCTAATAAAAATGATAATCACATTTAAAATTTCCTTTTTTGATTTCATAGTACAATGTTTTTTGATTTATTGTTATCGTTTTACTTTTATCGCATTATCAGTAACTGTTGTGTTTTTACACCATTGTTGGTTTTAATTTTTACAACATATACCCCTTCATGGCATTCTGAAACATTCACGGTTTTTTGCGTTGTTTTTATTTGTTCTTTCATAACAGTTTTCCCTGTAATATCATGCATCGTCAATAATGTTGATCCCAAATTTGCATGTGTAAAATGTATGGTTATTGTTTCATGAGCCGGATTGGGATACATTGTAAATGATCCGGTTTTGTTAAAACTATCTTCAATTCCCGATGGCTTGTTGGTTACAATATTCGACCGGGAAATACTATACGTTTCTTTCTGTGGATTGCATGCATTGGGTGATACAATCTCAATTTGGTAATACACATAACCCGCAGGTGCTGAGAAATCACTGTATTGCGTGTTACTGGCTGGAGAAGAACCTATCAGTTCAAGATTATCCGGTGTTGTACCCCTGTATATATAATAAGTTGATACCGTAAATCCTTCGTATGGTTCCCATATTAAATTCCACACGTCATTTTGTCCTTGATTCAATGACAAATGCATGGTTTTGTGAAAAGGACTTTTAGTGGATTCCAAACCACATGTATCAATGATTGAAAGTTTATATTTATTTGATTGTATCTGCGGGTGGGATGTGGTGTCAGGGTATAGGCTTGAATCGCTGTAAGGCACTGCCCCGATTTTTTCATACACATCAGTGACGTAAGCTTCTTTGTATATGTAAAATGAGTCAATTTTACTTGATAATGGTTTGTTCCATATCACTATATTGTGATTGTTTTCCACCCCAACCATACAGATTTCAGGATTGAACTCAGATTCCAAAAATACATGAACGGTGTCTGATAACTGACAATTATTGTCGGTTGTTACGGTTACTGTATATTGTACACTGCTGCTAATGTTGACGGTGGGATTGTATATTTCAGGGTCATTCAATCCCGTTTGAGGTGACCACACATAGCTTTGATTTCCCGGATAGTTTGTCGTAACTTCCAGTTGAGCGTCGTTTCCGCATGATATTGTTATATTCTCTCCTGTACTGATTGTAAATGGATATACTTGAAAATGTATATCTATGGATGCGAAATCTGTAAACTGTATGCTCCCTTCATAATCGTTTGGTAACACAAGTGTGTCTGTATTTATTGTATCCACAGGTGCATACCAATGACATTCATTTGCGTCTGCAGGGGGAATAAACCTTAACGAATCAATATCCGGGCAATAAATGATGGTATCATAATTACTTATGCTATCCACAAAGTAGGTTTGATAATCTGTAGCTGTTGCCCTATTCCCCAAAAAGGCAAAAACCATGATTACTGAGATTAAGGTAAAAATGTTCATAGTTTTCATGATATTTGTTTTTAGATTCAATGTTAAAATATCATTTCAACAAATCTTTCCCACCATCGCAATATTACCAAAAGTAAACAATATATTTAATAAATCCAAATAAATCAAAACATTTTTCTTGTAAATTATACATCCCCCCCCCATAATTATATTAACAGCCTGAAAATAGGGTTATAATTACTGTCTAAAAACCGAAATATTGCACTCTGGAACACATATCAGTATTAGAAATGGTCTAGCTTCACTTCGAGTGTTTCTGTTTTTCTGAAATTTGTGTTTCTTTTAGCTATTTAATCACCACTTTAGGCACAAACAGCCAGGCTCTACCCTGTTGCTGCTCATTGCTGCCTACATAGGCAATGACTGGAAAAAAGTGTATGACTATGCCTTGCAACACGGCTTCCGGTTTTTAAGCTACGGCGACAGCTCCTTGCTGATACCCGGTAAGAAAAGCACATTCCAAAAAACAAGCACCTGCTGATCCCCAGTTTCGTTCCATTCTGTCTCCATCTCCGCTATGCGTCTTCTTCGCAAACTTACACCGGCCAGGTTTTCACAAGCAGGTTACGAATACTTTTATTGAGGTGTTTTACTAATTACTAATAAATGTTACTCATAGCAAGTGATTAATAAAAGCAGCACACGAACAACACTGATGCTACGTATAATCACGGATAAAGGATGTTGATTCATTGCAGGTATATTAATTAAACTGTAGAATAATCCGTGCAAATCCGTCTAATACAAATATGTGTTTATTTACAACTTACGATTTACAAAAGCATAATCTGCCAGCATCTTTAAATGCATTTTGGTATGAGTTTATAAGAAATGCCCTGTAATTTTGTTACTTTTGTTGAGTGGAAACAAAAATTAAAATAATATGAGTTTTCTGTATCCGGGATTTTTATGGGCTTTGACAGCGGTTTCAATACCGGTAATCATACACCTGTTTAGTTTCAGGCGTCACAAAACAGTGTATTTTTCCCAAACCCGGTTCCTGGAATCCGTACAAAAAGAATCCCGTTCAAAAACCACACTGAAACAATTGCTTATCCTCCTTTCACGCATGCTGGCTATTGCAATGCTTGTACTTGCTTTTGCCCGGCCTGTGATTTTGCCCGATGAAAAGGATCCTAAAGCATCAAAAAGTCAATACGTTGCGGTGTGTGTTGATAATTCCTACAGCATGCAAAATGAGGGCGAAAGCGGAAATTTGTTAAACATTGTCAAACAAAAAGCCACTGAAATTGCTGAAGCACATAGGCAGGATGTGCAGTATTTTTTGATTACCAACGATATGCCTCCCCGCTATTACCGCCCCATGCAAAAGGATGATTTTATGAATGAAGTCAGCGGTATTGAAGTTACGCCTGTGAGTTTACAACTCAGTAAAACGATGGAACGACTGCGTCAAACCACATCGTCGTACCTATCTGAAAACATTTTAATGCCGGTATATGTGATTTCAGATTTCCAACAGTCAACAACGGATTTTAAAGCCTTTGAGGGCATAGATCAATATAATTTACAAGCTGTGTTAGTCGCGGGTGTCCGGCAGGAAAATTTAAGCATTGACTCTGTATGGTTTGCTTCTCCGTTCAGGCAGGCAGGTAAACCGGAACAGCTTTCTGTGCTGGTTAAGAATCATGGAACACAGGCTTACAATGATATCCCTGTCAATTTAAAACTCAATGATTCCCTGCGTACTGTGTCATCCCTCAATATCGAAAGCAACACCAATGAAGAGATGTTATTGAATTATACAAACCCTGTAAACGGGGTACAACACGCTGTTGTGGAAATTGACGATTACCCTGTGAGTTTCGACAACCGGTTTTATTATACGTATAACCTGGAAATGCAGAAATCCATTTTGCTGATCAACGGGCGGGATGCTGCAAGTTTTCCTGAAAAAATATACCGGGATGAAACGCATTTTGACTTGAATGTGATTTCAGAAGATGACCTGGACATGTCTGTGCTCAACCAATATGACATGCTTATATTCAACGGGTTTAATTACATCTCTGAAGGCCTGGCTGCTCAGCTTAATGACCTTGAAGGCAAAGGTGTATCCATGGTATTTGTCCCGGGCACTGACATGCATACCGATAGCTGGAATGATTTTATGCATACGCTGAACGGGCCGCAGTTTATGGAATGGGACAGTACAAAAAGACAAATATCGGGAATTGCATGGGAACATTCGTTTTTCAAAGGGGTTTTCAGCGGCCCCCAGGAAAAAGTTGATCTCCCCCATGTGCAGGGTGGATATACCATGCAAAACCCTCAGGTAAGCAGCGGTGAAAATTTGCTTGTGTTCAACGACGGAACCCCTTATTTTGAGATGCTTTCTTTAAAAAATGCACTGGTCTATGTTTTCAGCAGCCCCTTAAGTACAGATTATGGTAATTTTGTGAAACACGCTTTATTTATACCGGTGGCCTACAACATGGCTATGAACACACCAAGTTCGCGGAAAATGTATTTTTTCAATGGCGAGGAAGCAGGAATGACAATCCCAGTAACGGAAACGGATAATGAAATCAGTGTTGAAATAAGAAAGCATACGGGTGAAGAGGCCATCATTCCCCAATGGCGCATAACACCAGGCGGGATAAATATATTTATTCCTGCTTCGCTATCTCAGCCGGGGCATTATGATGTGTTTATCAATGATGCCTTTGCTGATGCATTTGCCCTGAACATACATCCGGCGGAATCCGAAATGGCGTTTTACGATATGGAAAGCCTTAAAGCGGCTGCTAAAACAAACAATTTTGAACTTTCACATCTCTACGAAGCCGAAACCCTGGATATGTCACAAAATATCAAAGAAAAAGAACATGGACAGGCGCTATGGCCATGGTTTTTGCTTGGCGTACTGCTTTTTATCACCATTGAGATACTGTTGATAAAACTGATGTGAAAAATCCATTTTTATTTGACACATAAATAAAAGTAAAATATTTTGCTATTGTATTGAAATAATCCTTACATTTGTAAAAAAGGGAAAGTGGAGCATGAAAAACGGAATAATCCATATTGTTTTGGTTCTTACAGGATGTGTTTTTGCAACCGGATTGACAGCCCAGGTTGATTCATACACAGTTAAGGCATCAAAAACCTATGAAAACAAAACCAAAACCGTTTATCTTAACCTCAATGCTGATTTGGATGCTGAGACAGCGGATATGATAGAATCAGCACTTGAATCCCAATCCGGTATTCATAAGTTTTCATTTTATGCTGCTCCAGATTATCAGGAATGCATGTTTACCGTAAATGCCGGTGTGCATGAAGATGAAATCATTGCATTAATGAACGAAGTGGTGTTTGAAGCAAGCCCTTCCTCTGTTTTTGAAAATGAATTTGCAAACCGGGGACGACAAGGCGATTACTATAAAGTTGTTTTTGAACTTGATCGATTGCCGGATGATGACATCATAAAATCTATCCATCTGTCACTGAAAGAAAGCGATTTCATTACCGATGTCAATTACCGTGACGAAGGCCGTTTTGAAATCTTTGCCTACGAGCCGATGTATCCCGAACAGGTGAATAAACTGCTCAAACAACATGGGCTGAGAATCCGTGATAGCAGCATCAAACAAAAATAGGAAATTGCTATGAACTATGTTCTTAAAATAACCTTATTTATACTTGCCGCCTTTGGGGTTTTGTTGGTGAACGGGCAAAATATAGATGATCTTGACGGCACGACTCAAACGGGATGCAGTTTTACCATTTATGACAGTGGTGGTTCTTCAGGAGATTATGGCCTAGATGAAGATTATACCGTTACAATCTGCTCTGGTTCTACTGATTATGTCGAAATTGACTTTGCTTCTTTCGAAACGGAATATGATTATGATTATGTTTATGTTTATGATGGAAGTTCTACAACTGATCCGCAAGTAACGGGAAGTCCGTTCAGCGGAACTACTAATCCAGGGGCTATTACATCTTCAGGCTCTTGTATTACGATTCAGTTTACTTCTGATGGTTCAATAACGGATCCGGGCTTTACAATCAACACATCATGCGTTACCCCTCCTGCCGACTATCCTATGACAGATGGAGCGACAGAGAATACCTGTTCAGGAATATTTTATGATCCGGAAGGAACAAGCGGCTACAATGATTTCAACGGCTCCATGGAGATGACTTTCTGCTCGGGAACCAGTGAAGCGCTTGAGTTTGATTTTTCTGTTTTCGATACCCGGGAAAACAAAGATAAGCTTGAAATTTACGATGGTAGTTCTACCGCCGATCCTCTAATCGGAACCTACAGTGAAACAACCAGCCCCGGCGTAGTTACTTCAACCGGCACATGCCTGACTTTTGTCTGGACTACCGATAATAACCAGGATGGCAACGATGGCTGGGAGGCAAGCATTTCGTGTGTTCCTATTGTGGATTGCTCCGACTGCTCCGATCCTGAAGTTATTCCTTCCGGCACAAGTTTTCCTTATACTCATTCAGGTTCAACGTGCGGTGCCTGCGATAATTATTCCAGTACCGATGCTTGCTCATCATCCTACCTGGGAGGTGAGGATTACGTTTATGAATTTACACCTTCCAGTGATATAGATGTAACAGTGGATTTGACTACGGATGCCTCATGGGTTGGAGTTATTTTAACCGAAGGGTGTCCGGATACCGGATCATGTATTGAAGCTGTTACCAGTTCAGGTGCTGATGCCAGTGGCGGCCAATATTCATTGTCTGCAGGTGTAACGTATTATTTTACGGTCTCAACCTTTCCGAGTCCGGATTGTATCCCGAATTATACGCTAACCATTGATGAATATGATGTGGGGTCTTGTTCAACCTGTGCCAGTGCAGAAGTAATCCCTTCCGCGACAAGTTTTCCTTATACTCATTCAGGTTCAACGTGCGGTGCCTGCGATAATTATTCCAGTACCGATGCTTGCTCATCATCCTACCTGGGAGGGGAGGATTACGTTTATGAATTTACACCTTCCAGTGATATAGATGTAACAGTGGATTTGACTACGGATGCCACTTATGTAGGAGTTATAGTGACTGAAGGTTGCCCGGATACAGGATCATGTATTGAGGCTGTTACCAGTACAGGGGCTGATGCCAGTGACGGGCCTTATTCATTATCCGCTGGCGTGACATATTATTTTACGGTCTCAACCTTTCCGAGTCCGGATTGTATTCCCAATTATACATTAACAATTGATGAAGCCGTTCCACCTGACAACGATGAATGCCTTGATGCTTATCCTGTAAATGTAAATTCCGATTTGAATTGTACAGATGTTACTGCCGGCACTTTATTTATGGCTATGGCATCAGCACAAGCAGATCCTTGCACAGCAGGTGATCCAAATAATGATGTTTGGTTTTCTTTTGAAGCAACGGAAACCTATCATGAAATTGAGATTCTAAATGTATCTCCATATACCGATATGTATCATGCCGTTTACGAAGGAACTTGCAGCAGTTTGTCAAATATATCTTGTTCAGATCCAAATTCAAGTTCACTCTCCGGCTTAACGGTTGGAAATACGTATTATATCAGGGTGTATTCTTATGGTTCAACAGATGTTGATACCGACTTTGAAGTGTGTGTTGGAACACCCCAACCACCCCCTGCCAATGATGAATGTGCGGATGCAGAACCATTGGATGCGAATCCAATAAATTCTTGTGATAATTCAACTGCAGGAACTGTTGAAGGTGCTTTGGATTCTGGTGCTGCCAGCTCATGCGGATCAACCTATAATGTGGACGATGTCTGGTATTCTTTCGAAGCCTTGGAAACATCACACATGGTAGAAATTAACAACGCTAGCGGTTCATATACCTATATGTATTTTACTGTTTATAGTGGCACCTGTGGGGCGCTTTCTGAGATTGAATGTTTTACAGATGATCATGGTCAGATTAATGGGTTAACTGTGGGTGCAACCTATTACGTTAGCGTTTATACAGGAACAAGTACTACAGACCAAAACACTAATTTTGATATTTGTACGTATCCCATAGAAATTCCAGAAAACGATGAATGTGCGGATGCTATCCCGGTACCTGTTAATGTTGATTACAACTGCACTGATGTAGTATCTGGCACCGTTACTTATGCCACAGAATCTTCCCAGGCAAATGGGTGTAGCGGTACAGCAAACGACGATGTCTGGTTTAGTTTTGAGGCCACAGGTAGCGAACACCGGATTAGCTTGATAAATATAGCAGGATCAACATCAGATTTGTATCACGCGGTCTATAGCGGAAATTGCGGTTCATTGACGGAGTTGAATTGCAGTGATCCAAACACCAGCGATATTACCGGGCTTACCGCCGGGCAAACCTATTACGTTAGGGTCTTTACATGGAACTCCACCGATGGTGCCGATGTTAATTTTGAGGTGTGCATTGGAACTCCCCCGCCCCCACCATCAAATGATGAATGTAATGATGCAATAGATTTAACAATAAATCCGGATGAAAGTTGTGATGTGGTTACTTCAGGTTATACAGCAAGTGCTACAGAATCTTCTGAAACAAATTCATGTAGCGGAACATCAGATGACGACGTGTGGTACACATTTACAGCCACCAACGATACCTTGATCATCAGGCTGTTAAATATTGCCGGCACCTCAACGGATATGTACTTTGCTGTTTATGAAGGGAGCAGTTGTAATAGCCTGACAGATGTGTTATGTTCAGATGACAATTCAGCTCAATTAACGGGTTTGACCGTTGGAAATGATTATATGATCAGGGTTTATACATACTCGACTGATTATGATGCAAGTTTTGACCTGTGCATTGGGGAACCCAACCCGCCAGGCCCGGGGGATGTATGCGGGCAATCCATCGCATTTTGTACAGGAGAAAATTACATGTTCCCCGCTTCGGTGGATGAACCGGATCTTGGGTCTATCGGATGTTTATATACAACACCCAACCCGGCATGGTATTACATGGAAATAGATGAGCCTGGTGATGTGGTTATTGATATTTCCAGTGATTATGATGTGGATTTCATTGCATGGGGGCCTTTTACCGACCTTACTGATGCATGTAATAATGCAGATATGTCTGAATGCTCAGAATGCCCTAATAATACGACTGATCCGGATTATTACCCTACCGCTGATATCGTCGATTGCAGTTATTCTG
Source organism: uncultured Bacteroidales bacterium (assembly GCA_964527535.1). GTDB lineage: Bacteria > Bacteroidota > Bacteroidia > Bacteroidales > ML635J-15 > JAQIBY01. The sequence goes on along the minus strand of CAZGPW010000121.1, from coordinate 11,164 downwards.
CAGATTCCGAAGAAACTGTAACCATCCCGGGTGCCCAGGCAGGCGAAGCGTATTTGTTGTTAATTACAAACTATTCAGATCAAATCACTGATATTGAATTTGAGCAAACCTCAGGTGGAGGTACAGCTAATTGCGAGATTGTAGCACCTCCCATCAGCAGCAATACCGTTGTTTGTACAGGCGACACCCTGGAATTATACGTCACTTATCCTGAGCCGGGCGCAAGCTATTCATGGTCAGGCCCAAACAGCTTTTCATCTTCAGATATGGAACCGGTAATATACAATGCCGATCCGGGAGATTCAGGTACGTATTCGTTGATGATTACCGTAGATGGCCTCACCAGTGACCCGGTTACAACAACCGTTGAAGTACATAATCCCAATCCGGCTTCTGTCTCAACCGGTGATTATGTGTTCCGCAATGAAGGCACAGACTGGAATGCTGTTACCAATTGGCTTACATGTACCGGTACAGACCAGTATGAAATTGCTTCTGTGGTTCCTTCTCCTTCTGATAATGTGATTATTTGCGCAGGAGCAACATGTGCATCCAATGAAGCCATCATTTCTGCGAATGCATATTGCAATGATTTAACCATTGAAACGGATAAAACCCTGACCGTTTCCGGCAGCCCCGTTTTAGAAGTAAATGGAAACTGGATAAACAACGGCACCTTTACCCCTGGTACGGGTACAGTTGAATTTAATGGATACACATTGATATCAGGCTCTACTGCAAGTCATGATTTTTATAATGTTACCATCAATGGCGGTCATTCAATGACAGCTGCCCCTGCGAACATGAACGTTTCTGGAAACTGGCTGAATAATGGTAATTTTAATCACAATAATGGAACCATAACATTTTTAGGTTCACTTGATCAGGAGATAAATTCAGGTGCATCTTCTTTTTATAATATAACTGTTACTAATTCTGCCGTTGGCCTCTCCCTGTTGGATAATTTAACAGTTGATAATAATCTGTCTTTTGTCAACGGAATCATAAATACCGGGGCAAATTATACCATCGTTTCAAATACCAATAACGATGCTGTTTCAGGTCATAACTCTGAAAGTTATGTGTATGGCAATTTACGTCGTTATGTCGTTCAAAATGCATCGCTCTATGATTTTCCCGTAGGAACAGCAACTGCATACAGGCTTATTCAACTCGATAATGAAAACATGTCAGGTGTCACATACCTTGATGCAAAGTTCATGTCTGCCTTTTCCAATACGGATGATCTTGACCCTGCAATTGCGATTGATAATGGAACCCCATACACTTCAGTTGCCGGTGAGGGTATATGGCAGCTTCAACCAGATGGTGCTATTTCCGGTTCTTATTCCATAAACTTATGGTTTGACGATGGAGGTGGCCCGGAACCTTTTTCAGGTTTGGTTGATAACAGTTTTGGCCCCCTGAAACGGCCAGATGGATCCACATCTGCAGCTGCATGGTCGGCTGAAGAAGGAACCCTGAATGCTGATGGTACACCAGGCAGGACGGTTGCCGGTGGATATGCTGCCAGGAACGGACTGTCCACATTTTCTGAATTTGCTATAGGCAAAGCAGATTCCCAACTGCCCATAGAGCTGTTATCTTTTAAAGGAGTATGCCTTGATGATGAGGTTAACATTAAATGGACAACCGCTTCAGAGATAAACAACGATTATTTCATCCTGGAAAGGTCACATGACAACATGCAGAACTTTGTTGAAATTGCAAAAATGCAGGGACAGGGTTTCAGCAATACAACCAAAACCTACACTTTTACCGACGAAAAGTTAACAAATGGAGATAACTACTACAGGCTCACACAGGTGGATTTTGACGGCACATCTGAAAGTTTTCATCCCATACACATCAATTGTGATGATATGATCGACGATGAACCCCGTCTTATTGTTTATCCGAATCCATTCACATCTGATGTAAATGTGTATGTGGAAAACATCGAAGATAAACAAATAATGCTTGAATTGCATGATGATATTGGCAAGGTAATATACAGAGAAAAGCATGAAATTCCCGGAAAATCGGCAGTTTTCCCCATTAAGCTGGATGGTTTGTCAAACGGCGTTTATTACCTCAAAAGCTATTCTGATAATTGCCTGTTCAACGATAAAATTATCAAACAATAAAAAAAAACCACCCGGTTTCCCGGATGATTTTATACCGATATGTGTTCACTTCGGCGCAGTACGGCGCAATTGTGTGATATTTTTATTCATAATTCGATTGTTCTGGTGTTCATTATTCTTTATTCAAATCGCAATAAAGATCTAGTTGAATGTCGAACATTAGAACAATAGAATATCGAATGATGAATTATAATTTTGGCTTTTTGGTTCCGGCTTATCCGGGTCAAATATAGGGTCAATCCTTAAAAAAGCCTAAGCTTTTTCGAGTTCCACGGTAAAGTGCCGCATGATGGGAGCTTCCCAGGTGATGTTATAACCACTGGTGATTTTATCCCTGCGATCGTACACATTTTTCAATGCCGCTGCGATGACGTCCATGTGGTTGTTGGTATAAACGCGTCGTGGTATGGCCAGGCGCAACAATTCAAGATCCGGATAACGGTTTTTACGGGTTTCCGGATCGCGGTCGGCAAGCAGGGTGCCAATTTCCACCCCACGGATGCCGGCTTCAAGGTACAATTCGATGCCAAGGGTTTGCGCCTGGTATTGTTCCTTAGGCACATTACAAAGCACTTTTTTTGCATCCACAAACACAGCGTGCCCGCCGATGGGATACTGAACCGGAATCCCGTAATCAATGAGTTTATGACCCAGGTATTCAACCTGTTTGATCCTGGTTTCCAGGTAATCAAATTCTGTACTTTCATTCAGGCCCACTGCCAATGCGCTCATGTCACGGCCTGCCATGCCGCCGTAAGTAACATAGCCTTCAAACATGATGTTGAACGTGGACGCCTGGCGGTGTAATTCTTTATCACGCATGGCAATGAACCCGCCAATGTTTACCAATCCGTCCTTTTTGGAGCTCATGGTCATCATATCGGCGTATTTGTACATTTCACCCACAATTTCTTTGATGGTTTTATCTGCATACGCTTTTTCCCGCAATTTGATGAAATACGCATTTTCTGCAAAACGGGCTGAGTCAAACATGGTGGGAATGCCATATTTCTTACACAAAGCATACACATCTTTCAGGTTTTCAATGCTTACGGGTTGTCCTCCGCTGGAATTGCAGGTAACGGTGACGCACACAAAGGGAATTTTCTCCTTTGGATAGGTTTTAAAAACAACCTCAAGTTTATTAAGGTCAATGTTTCCTTTAAACGGATGGTCTTTGGTGGTATCAAAAGCCTCATCTATTGTGCAGTCAATGGCTGTCGCTTTTCTGAATTCAATGTGGCCCTTGGTGGTATCGAAATGTGAATTGCCGGGAATCACATCACCCTCTTTTATGAGGGTACTAAATAACACGTTTTCGGCAGCCCTGCCCTGGTGCGTGGGTAAATAATAGGGGAATCCCAGTATGTTGCGGATGCTTTCTTTGAGTTCGTAATACGAACGGGCGCCCGCATAGCTTTCATCTCCCATCATCAGGGCGGACCATTGACGGTCGCTCATGGCACCTGTTCCGCTATCGGTAAGCAAATCTATAAAAACCTGGTTGCTTTTGAGATTAAACAAATTGTGTTTTGCTTCTTTTATCCATTGTTGACGCTCTTCACGAGTGCTTTTGCGTAAAGGCTCAACCATTTTTATTTTGAATGATTCTGAAAAAGGAATATCCATAGTACATGTGTTTTTGTAATGTTTGAAAAATATAATGTGAAATAAGTACAAGTAAGTATAACTATGACAGGTAAAAACTGTCACGCTTTTTGATGTTGCGATAAAGCGCTTTGTTGGTAAGCCATATTTTTGTGATCGTGAACATAGTTTCTTATTCTGCTAACAAAAATAATAATAAGTCATTAAAAAGCAAATTTTTCAGCATACCGATATGGACAGGCTTGACAGGATGGTATTTTATATATTTTAGTTTTTTATTTTTTATCTAAGCGGTTCTTGGCTTTTTATCCGCGCCACTTTGCGTTAATTTTTGGTTGTGACACAGAGGGACGCAGAGAATTTTATTTTACAGCCATCGTTCAGTCGCATTCAGCGAATAATCATTGGTTCCGTTATTGCGGGACAGGCTGTTTGTTAATGGGTTAAACGTTTTCTCATGGAGGTTTCAAATATCCTGATTTTGCGACAATATTATTTACTTATGCATCATGTTAACTTTCAGAAATCTGTGGGTTCAGGAATTCTGAATTAATTGCAATGGTGTCAGTGTCAACAATCTTTGGTGGAGTTATTTACAACGTGATGTTAAAAAAACCTGTAAAGAGAGTAACAAAATCATTGGTTATGAAATGAACACAATGTATTTTTGTTCTGTGCAAGGTTGAGTTTGTATGGCCTTGAAAATGTGATAATTAATCCGTTATGATGAACAGTAAACAAATTGTATTTTTTTTATTTGTGTTTGTGATGTGTGGAAATGCAGTTTCAGGCATCCCAACGCATGGTAAAACTAGTGACAATGACAGCACCATTATCGATTACTGGGATATCAACGGTGCCGGCAGTATGAACATCAACCAGGGGTATTTATCCAATTGGGTTGAAGGCGGAGAGAGCTCCATCAACGCATCATGGTTAATGAAGCTGAATGCAGATTATGATCGTGGAAATGCAACATGGGATAACGACGCAACCTGGAAATATGGCGTAATGAAAACAGGAAAAAGCGGGTTCCGGAAAAATGAAGATAAATTTGATTTTAGCTCAAAATATGGGTACAATGCATCCCGGAAATGGTATTATTCCGGCTTGTTAACTGTGAAATCGCAGCTTTTTAATGGGTATGATTATCCAAATGACAGCGTGCCTGTGTCGGCATTTTTGTCCCCGGGTAATATCGTGTCTTCAATTGGTATGGACTATAAACTAAAATCGGGTTTTAGCATTATGTTAGCACCTTTTTCGGTAAAGACAACTGTGGTGTGGGATACGGTTATTGTTGATCAAACCAGATACGGGCTTGAAGAAAACCAGCGGTTTAAAGGGGAGGTTGGTGGTTATGTGACTGCTTCATGGAAAGCCAATTTACATGAAAATATTGTCATGAACAATAAAATCGAACTGTTTTCCAGTTACTTGAATAAGCCTCAGAATATTGATGTGGACTGGGAAATGTCAATTGTTTTTAAAGCCACAGAATTTATTTCCACCACCTTTTCGACGCATTTGATTTATGATGATGACATCGAAATACCGGTTTATAAACCCGTCAATGGGGAAATTGTACAGGATGGTGTGACCAGGGCAATACAGTTCAAAGAAATGCTCAGCATTGGGTTTTCATATAAGTTTTAATGTATAAGCTTTTTAACTTTTCAAGCTTAAAACCTTAAAGATATAAACTTCCCTTTTGCAGCCTGACGAAGGCCGGCATCCTTTCCTGTGGCACGGAGTGCTGATTGCCCGCACAGCAGATTGATCAGCGTGAAATCCTGTCTGGGCGGATAGCAACAGCCGCCGTGCCACAGGGAAGATACAGGCCGCAGGCAGAGACCATGATCAATGGGTGTGCATGTGTGCCCGCTGCCCTGAAAACGATGTTAAATCAGCCTTTCAATCAATATCTCCACGTCCCGGGGGGAAATATGCATGTTGGAAGTAAGCGCCTGCAGATGGGTCTGTATGTTATCATTTGACAGGGGTTCGGTGATATCAATGTATCCTTCTTCTTCGAGGTATTGGTTTAATGCATCAATGTATTTGTTTTGTAATCTGGCAATTTTCCTTTGTTTCAGTGCTTCAATCAGTTTTTCGGGATTCCCGTTAAGGGATTTAAGCAGTTCATCCACTTTATCAATAAATTTGTCAGTGATGGCGCCTGAATCAATCAGCACGCTTCTGTCAATGGGCTTGGGACGCCCAATGCGGTAATCTTCTATGAAATTACTGATGATGGTTACTTTATCCTGCAGTTCCTGTTTGATGGTATCTGTCAGGCCGGGGATATGGCCGTTGTAGCGGAGGTAGCTTTGCAGTTGCCCCCAGTAAGCGATGCCTTGTGAGAGACAGCGGTAAAGCAGCTCTGTATCGTCAATGAGATACCACAGGTGCAATTTGCTGATGGAATCACTCAGCAGGTCAAAATCAGGCGGGTTGATGTCACCGGCGTATGCTTGATGTGTTTTGCCTTTTGGCGGGGGAGCCTCGTACGTGAATGTCAGCTTTTTACGTGGCTTGCTGCCATAAAATGCCGGCGTTTCTACAGGTTTGTCGTCAATTTGGACAAAAGCATAATCCAAATCGTTATGGGTGTCAAGTACGGCGTGCCATTTTGATGCTTCATCGGCCTGGGCGGTGAAATAAAATACCTGGCGTCCATCTTTACTGATGGTGATGAGGGTGTCAATAATGGCTTTTGCCCTGATGTCGTCGCTGTTGGCGAGCAGCTCATCTGCCAGCAAAGGCAGCCTGAGCGCTGATTCGTTGTGTTCAATGAAGGCCAGCCTCACTGCCAGTATCAGTTGCACCCGTGTCCCTGTGGACAATTCAGTCAATGGTTGCGCTGCTTTTAATAAGCTGTCTTTGGCTTTGAACACCGGCTGATTTTGGAAGTCATCGGTCAGCAATTCATACCTGCCGTTGGTAATTTTGTTAAACAGCGTGCCTGCCCGTGTCATTACTTCCGGCTGATTTTCTTCCATGTGTGTTTGTTTCAACGCTTCAACCACCATGTGTCCGGTGATGGATGCCATATCTTTTTCATATTTTTTTTCCAGTTCACGGACTGCTTCTTCTTTTTTGCTGATAAGTTCCTCCAGTTCATGGCCTTCTTTTTTTTGTTTTATCTGGAATTCAATTTCACTGATTTCTTTTGAAATGCTTTCTTGTTTTTCGCTGATGAGGTTTTGTTCCTGTCGTTTTTCTTCAATTTCATCCGGAGACAGTGTGTTGATATCGTCCTGGTGTTCACCGTAGAGTGAATGGTTTTTCAGGCTGTTCAGTTTATCACCGGATGTTGCCTTTGTGGCAATTTTTTCTTTGGTGATTGCATCGTATTCCGGTTTTTGGTCTGATAAATACTGCAGCGACGGTAAATCACCAAGCTCAATGTCCAGCCTGAAGAAAATATTGTTGTATTTTTCCTGATGTGATTTTAACCTTCTTTTTTCCGATTCGAGCGCTTTGTTTTTATCCTTTAGTTGTTGTTCTGCCTGACTGCGTTTAATTTCTTCCTTTTTGATGGCTTCATACGTTCCGGCAGCTTCTGCATCATCATTGACATGGTCGAAATGCAAATCTGAAAATACCTCATTGCATTTTTTCAGCATCCCAACCTGGTCTTTTTTAATTTGTTCCCGTTCTGCCTGTAATTTATTGAGGTTGCCATGGGCTGTTTGCCATTTTTTCATGTTATCAATAAACCAGCGCATGCTGCTGAAATCATCCTTTTTGATGTCCTCAACATGGGGCGCTGCTTTGAGTTTTTTCAGCAGTTGTTGATGTTTTTGATGTATGCCTTTTATCTTTTCTTTCAGGTTATCAAGTTGTTGTTCCCGGTCTTTACGCCTGTCGGCAGATTTTTCTTTCCATTTTGCATCGTTCAATTTCCCGATCAGATCATCCAGTTGATTGATAACCTCCTGAGTATTCCATGAAAGTGGAGGATTGAGGCCGGTTTGTTTGTAATCATCCTCACGGAATGCCAGTGAATCATCTGCACTGCTTTGCTTTCCGGTTAGCCAATTTGATAAAAGAGGTAAGACTGCTACTACAATCAATCCGAACAATCCCGCCCATCCAAAAAGCCAGCAAAGAACGGCTGTTATTATTGCTGCGGCAACCATTCCATACATTACCCATTTAGGACGGGATGTGCTTTTTGCCGGGGTTTTCAGCCAGCGCCCAAGGTAATCTATCCCTTTATTAAGTACGCTAGCCTTTGGTGTTTCCGGTATATCATTGATTTCGCTTTCAATCAATTCAATTTCCTTTTTGATGCTGCGTTCCTTTGCAAACACATCTTGTGCTTCCGTTAAAAATTTATCCAGCTCCGCAATGTTGCCCAGGTCAATGCCTTCCCATCCATCGGGGGTTAATTCCGGATTGATGGCACCAAGGGCGTCTTTTTCTTCAGATCTGGCACTTTTAATGTTCTTATTGATATCACGAAGCGCCCTGTCATTTTCATTCAGGGTTTGGACATATTTACCGAGGGTTGTCAGTGTTTTTTCAGCGACTCCTTCAACAGGGATATGCAGTGAATCAAGTGTTTTTTTAAGTTCCTGAATCTCGGCTTCATTCTGCTGTATGGTATTTTCGGTTTCGCGAATGGATGATTCGAGTTCTTTAACCTCATCAACTTCTTTGCCGGTTACTTTTTCGATGTTTTCCGGAAATTGTTTCAAACGCTGTATTTTTTGATCGTATTCCTGCCCGGCTTTAAGGTAATCAGCAAGGGTAGCATACCAGGATTTGAGTTTTTCCGCTTTTCTGGCTTTATTAAGCTCTTTATACAGGTTTTCCAGATTTTTTTCCCTGTTTTTCAGTGCCTGATGTGCTAGTGTTCGTTTTTTTAACGCTTCATTTGCTTCCTCGTATGTTAAATATTCTTTTATCCGTACATTCGAAATTTTATCTTTATAATTCAGCTCTGTTCTAACTGCTTCCAAATCATAGCCGCCGATGGATTCCTTCATGATCTCGTCGGCAAGGTCCTGTTCCTCTTTTTGGATGAGGTCTTGAATGGCAAGCATGTAAAGCCTTTTGTTGTCTTCGCCGGGCAGGTTAGGCAGCGTTTCGTTTTTCCCTTCTTTTTGCGACACTACGCTGCCATGGTCAATTTTAATGTACCAGTCTGTGCCGGCATTTACATCCGCTTCAGCGTGCATGTGATTGATGTCTTTCGGCCAGAGAAGCGATTGAATAGCTCTTGCCGTAGTGGATTTTCCTGATGCATTGGCGCCGGTGATGATGTTAATGTTGGGTTTCAGGTTGTCCATGGCCGGTAAGCCTTTGGACAAGCCCGGTGCTTTATGGATTTTCAGTGATTTGAAGGTCAGCGCTGTTTTTGTCATGATTGTGGGTTTTTAGTTTGTGACAGCAACGCATCCAGAATGTGGTTACAGGATTCTAAAATATATGCTTTGGCATCTTCATCAACATTACCTGTGTTTTCATTTACAAGGGGATGAAATGTTTTTGAGCTGATTACTTCTTTATGTTTTTTATGCCAGGTGTTGATGAGGTTTTCAGCAAAAGTTGTTATGTTGCCCTGTTCAAGATTCAATATGGTATCTGCAATGATGCCAGCAGGGGAGGTTTGTTTTGCCAGCTCTTCAAGCTTATCAACCATGGGTTTTAATTTGTTGTCTATTTTGCGTACCGACAGGGTTAAATTGTGGTTTTCGATGATTGTTTCACTGATGATTTCTTCACGGAGCTGTTGAATTTGGTTGATGTTGTTGAATTTTCCCGTGATTTCAACATCATAAACCAGGTAACGTACCTGCGGGGTTTCATTTTGTATATCACCGGCTTTTTGTTTTAAGCTTGTTACAATCTGGCTTCTGATTTCAATTAATGAAGCGGGTGTTCCAGTGTTGATGGAGCAAGATTCATACCTGACGGGCGAAAAATCCAGCCATTGGTGCTGGATGTTATTTTTGTCATGTATGGTAAGTAGCACAGGCCCGTGTTTACCCGTTTCTTTTGCGCTCATGGCATGCGGAGAGCCGGGATATAATATTTTACAAGCGCTATCTGAGAGCAGGGCAGGTTTATGAATGTGCCCCAGCACCCAGGCATCCATGTTTTTATTGAGAAAATCTTTTTCCTGCACCGGTGCATACTGGCTGGTTAATGCGCTAAAATCAGCGTGTAACAGACCTATGGCAGGAATGTCCGGATTATTGTTTTCAAGACTGAATTTGGTTAAGGGATTATAAGGCACGTAGGTAGCGGGAAAAGACCATCCTGCAATTTGAATGTCACCGTTTTGGGTATTCAATGTTTTAAGCTCCCATGTGCCGTTTGCTCCCAGCAAATGGACATTGCTGAAATTATGTGTTTTTATGATCTCCGGCAGCACATCAAAGTCGTGATTGCCAGCTACCATGCATACAGGGATATTGTGTTTTTCGAGTTTTTGACACCCGGTTGCCAATGCTTTGCCGGCTTCAAAGTATTTGTTCTCTTCATCCACAATGTCCCCGCTGAGGAGCATGGCATCAAGATTATTGTCAATGGCATAATCAACAATGCGGCCCCATGTATGCTGTGTGGCGATGCCGCTGGTGTTTTCGGGGATGTCTGCTGAGCGCTTTCCTAAATGTATATCGCCTGTTGCCAGAATTTTTACAGCCATGATGATAATGTAAAAGGGTCTATACAAATATCACTAAATAAAATTGAATAAAAAAATTGATGCGTTATTTAAGCTTGTGATCCGTTTGCCCCTGACAAGTTATGTAATATTGTGTGATTCTGATAAATAAAGTTTCGTGTGCTTGCCCCGGGCTCTAAGCTTAATTATTTTTAAAATCTATATTTTTGTGTATGGCTTCATCAAAAATAAGATATTCTAACAAAGCCCTCCGGTTGCAATCATGTGATTATCACTGGAATGAAAGCCTATCAAAGCTAAACCCCTTTGTGTTTTTCGCCTAAAAAGCCTGACATGAATGTCGGGGGTAATCGGCTTTATAACCTGGAACATCGACTCAAGTAGTAAATTAATGGCGGAGCCGAAGCCACCGGAATCGAAATCACCGACTTAAAAAAGACCTTAACTTTTTTGCAACTTTTTAAAAAGATTTACGTATATTTGCATAAAGGGAACATCAAAAACACAGCACAATGGAAACACTTCAAAAACCAAACCTGTACCTACGGATAACAGTAACACACCACAGACAGCCAACACCCGCTGTCACACACACACACACACACACAGTAAAAACCGGCGTATAAGCCTTTTGCTTATGGCATTTCTATTCCTCATATCGGTTGATCATGTGCACGCGCAATGGGAAACGGGGGGAAATGCATTTACCGCCGGAAGTTGTGTAAAAGCCAGATTTGGAACCACCAACAACACTTGCGATGTACAA
>CAZGPW010000120.1:0-5862 GCA_964527535.1 uncultured Bacteroidales bacterium | reverse complement strand
CTGAAACATCAAAATCTACATGTCCTTCAAATCTTCCGGTGATAAATACATTTCCATCTTTATCCACAGCAACATCATGGGTTTTTACAAAGCCACCCTTATCGCTGATTTGATCTAAATGTGAAACCCATTCCACTTCCTGGGCATATAAGCCACTGAAAATAAAAGTAAATAGTATCAATAAGCTGCTATATATTTTCATAATTCTATAGTTTTATCTAATCAATGTTACGGTGCCCTTATAACTGATTAAAATATTGAATGAATTAAATAATCTCAGAATTTCCGTAAATACAATGTATTGATCTTCCCGGCACTGCGCCGTGCTGCGATGTACTGTGCCGTACTGCGGTGTACTGCGATGTGCTGAGCGGAGTCGAAGCAAGCTTGCCGACGTATCGAAATGCAAATATTGGCCATTCTTGACAAACACTATTTAGTCTTTTATCATTAATCTTTTATCATCAATTTCAAGGTTTCCACTTCTTTTTTAAGTTCACGGAATTGAGAGGACAATTTTTCATATTTATCTTGTTGTTCATCTATAGTATTTTGCTGTTCTTTAAGTGCTTAAATGACCAAAGCAACCATCACTGAGTACTGTACTGATTTATACCCGTTGTCATCGGCATCAACCACTTCAGGCAGAATTTTTTCCACTTCCTGGGCAATTAATCCAATACGCTCACCCTTGCGCCTGTTATCATCTTTCCATTCATAAGTGACTCCCCTCATCAACATCACTTTATCAAGCGCCTGTTCAATGGTGTTAATGTTCTTTTTGAGCCGGATATCTGAAGTTTCATTGATGCCATCTGTTTTCAAACGGCCTGCCACATGAAGCTTGTAAGATGGCGTACTGGTACCGATACCGACATTGCCGGAAACATACAAGCCGTTTGAGGGCGGATTATCATTGAACGTTCCAATAGTAACCCCACCATTTGTTCCAACGATTAGCTTAGAACTTCCATTATTCTGCACTCTAAAGGCAATGGTCGATCCATCTCCGTTTACATGTAATTTCGAATTTGGACTACTTGTTCCAATACCGACATTCCCTGTTCTCTCAACATCACTTGTTGTATTGGCTGTTCCACTCCATGTGGGATCCACTTCATCAAAATTTGTTAAATATCCTTCCGCTGCATGGTCGCCCCAACTGTGAGCATCATCCCAGTTGTTTATACTCAGCGTGCGTGCAGATACATCGCCGCTGCCATCAATCATGAGGCTGGTGGTTTCTGAGCCTGTACCGAGGTTAGAAAAGCGAACGCTGCCATCAACATGGAGTGTACTGGCAGGGGAAGTCGTGCCGATGCCGACATTGTTACCAAAATAAGCACCACCTTCTGTTGCAAAATCTCCATCCTCTGTTATAGATGCGGTATTGGAATCCTGGTACCTAATTCTTAATGCTCTTTTACTACTAAAAGCTGTATGGTCGGCTGAAGGAGTGAAAGACCAAAAACCATATGAAGAACGTTCAATTTTTAAATGAGTGTCGTAATCATCACTCACAATATGCAATTTTTTATCAGGGCTTGTTGTTCCTATCCCCACATTTCCTGAATTTCCGTTATAAATGTGAGTGCCATTTTCTTTCCAGATGCTGTTTAAAGTATTTCCACTCCATGAGAGGCCCTCGCCGGCATCAAAATAATCACTGCCTGAGCCAATACTGACATTTCCTGATCCGTCAACTTGTAAAAAACCATCGGCAAAATTGGCAAAACGCATGCTGCCAGTGGTATGGAGCTGGGCGGCGGGGGAAGTTGTGCCGATGCCGACATTACCATTCTCGTCAAACCTAAGTCGTTCATTAAAACCATCTCCTTCAGTATAAGTATAGAAAGTTAATGGTCCAGGTTCACCTCCTCTTTTACTTATATGCCAACCACCAAAATGTGCTCCACTCCTCAAGTCTATTTCGGCAGGATTATCACTTTTGCTATGAATTAAAAATTGTGCTCTATTAGATGTTCTCCATCCAGTGGGTGTTAATCTCATTATCCCGTCATTTGTTTCAAACCGGCCTTCTCCAATTGTGTGTAAATCCGCATTAGGGCTTGTTGTGCCTACACCGACGTTGCCGTCATCATCTATAGTCAAATGCGTACCACTTGCTGGATTCCATGAGTCTCCTATTTTAAGTTTATTATTATCACTACCATCCACCCCTATTGACATTCCATTACCTGTTTGGTCATGCCCAAAAAATATAACTGGCTTTGAGGTCTCCTGAAGATGCAAATTAACATCTTCCAGGCTTGTCGTACCAATCCCAACATTCCCCGTCCTGCCAACATCGCTTGTTGTATTGGCATCGCCATCCCAGGTGGGATCGACTTCATCACCAACGCTAAGGCGTACCCAGACGCTGCCGTCATAATAGTAGTATCCCGGGTCATTATTAGTTTGGTAGATCAGTAAACTGGTGGCTGGTGTACCAATGGCATCACGTTGTGTTTGAGTCATCCGGGGAATAAGCATGCCTGCCGATGTGGATTTCACATCCAGCATGGAAGAGGCATCGGCGTTTGTGCCATCTTCGTTGATGGCTACGCCCTGGGCAGAAACATCATTACAGGCAGTTGCCATAAAGATAACTAACCATAAAACACAGAATATTTTAGTTCTGATGTGCATATTCAAAAAATTAAACACGTTAAAAGTATATTATACACCAATATATTCACTTGAGCCAAAGGTAAAGAAAAAATACTATAACTACCGTAACAACTTTTACATATTATACAATATACTGATCTTTTTTATATGTAAATATTCCTTATCTTTTTGCTTCATTTGTGATGGAAAAGTTTTCTTTTTTTCACATGCAGGGTACAAAATAAGCATTCAATCAGGCCTAAAGGCAAGATTCCAGGGTATTGTTAATCACTCCTCATCAGCGATCATTTTTTTCAACTGATTAATCTGTTCTTGCAAATCTTCAATGACTTGCTGTTGGTTATCAAGTTTTTCTTTAGTAGTTTTTTGCTGTTCTTTAAGGGCTTCAATGACCAAAGCAACCATCACTGAGTACTGTACTGATTTATACCCGTTGTCATCGGTATCAACCACTTCAGGCAGAATTTTTTCCACTTCCTGTGCTATCAATCCAATACGTTCACCCTTGCGCCTGTTATCATCTTTCCATTCGTATGTGACACCCCTCATCAACATCACTTTCGCAAGCGCCTGTTCAATGGTGTTAATGTTCTTTTTGAGCCGGATATCTGAAGTTTCATTTATGCCATCTGTTTTCAACCGGCCTGCCACATGAAGTTTGTAAGATGGCGTGCTTGTACCTATGCCGACGTTACCTGTATATGTAATTCTTATCCTCTCTATAGTGTTGTCTGTGTATGTTGCCGGGTCTCCATAATTTGTTTTTGAATCCGTAGTATGGGTACTAAAAACTAGGTCTGTCCTGCCATACGGGTCGTGTGCTACTTGCTTAATGGCTCCTGTAACTCTCGCTCCCCCTGAAGTAGAGTAATCATTGTTGAAAAACATTAATTTACCTAGTTCATCTCCAGCAGATAAATTTGTTTCTTCTGATGCTATAAGAAAAACTGGACTGAGACTACTACTGATATGAACTTCATGTTCCGGGCTCGTCGTCCCGATACCGACATTCCCTGAATTACCGTTATAAATATGACTACCATTTTCTTTCCACAGGCTGTTTAATGTATTTCCACTCCATGATAAGCCATCGCCGGCATCAAAATAATCACTGCCTGAACCAATGCTGACATTTCCTGATCCGTCAACTTGTAAAAAACCATTTGTTAAACTTGAAAATTGTATTGATCCGTCTGCTGAAAGATTTCCATCTGCAGAAATATTGTTATCAACAAAAATTGAATTATCAGAGGTAAAAGTTACGGGAAGTCCTGCTCTGTCGTCATCTGCCACCCAACGCACATAAGCTGTAGAAGATTCGTCCAGAATTTGCCTTGTTGATGAATAAGGTGCGGAACCAAAATTTACTGGTTTACCATAATTAACATAACGTTTTTCAACTCCAGCTTCTGTTTGTGACCAAATGATCTGATTATCATATCCAGAACCTGAACCTGCAGTAACATGGGCTTCGATTTCTTCAATTGTAGGTAATCTGCCTCCTCGGTCACGAGCATATTCAACAGCTTCAGAATAAGTTAAGGGCCCTGAGTCATCAGATTTGGCATGTACATTTGTAAACCTGTCATCGGTGTATTGAGTTGTCGCATAAGCATCGGTGTCATCAGCAGATCTGGGACTCGGGAAAGGCCTCACATAGCTAACTGCTGATGATAACAAGCCGTCAAATGCCATTATATTGCCAGAAACTTCAAGTTTACTTGATGGTGTAGTTGTCCCGATGCCCACATTTCCATTTTCATGAACAACAAATTGATAACCACTTCCTTCGGTATTATTATACGGTGCTTTAATTCCAATATATCCACTACCTGCAGAAGGATTGTATGCAGCAATATCCCCATGAAACCAATCCGAATCCCCGGGATTGCGTGCTCGTAATCTCATGCCTGCTTCCTTACCCGGATCATCATTTTCAATGCGCATGGCTGTGTAGCTTCCACTATTAATTGTTAAAGCAGCAGATGGAGATGTAGTGCCTATCCCCACATTAGTCCCGTCATCAAATATCTGTGAACAGTCCATTTCTGTGCTGCTAATCATTTTGGGAACTTTGTTGGTTGTCCCGCAGGAACTGATCACCGCTCCGGCATCGGTCACAGAACCAAAGCTATTGTTACCCAATAAAATATCTGAAGTATTGCCGGTAAAATCTGTTGTCGCCAAATTTCCGCTGTCATCGGTTCTGACAATGGCTCCGTTGGCACCGGATGGGTAATTGGCAAAACGAACAGAGCCCGTAGTATGGAGCTGGGCGGCGGGGGAGGTTGTGCCGATTCCGACATTGCCACTTCTTGCAATTCTCATGCTTTCAGAAATATTTCCCGGGCCATCTGTTCGTTGTGTCCAAAAAGCAAGTCCGACAAAATCACTATCCGATCCTTCAGATACAGAAGTTATTGCTGCCTTTTTTCTGCTTCCATCTCCCCACACAATAGCTCCTTTATGTTCTCCAACAGCACCTCCGGATTCCGACAGCACTATACTTCTATCATTATAAACCCCATCGGTAGGGTCAAACACGACGCTATTAGGAATGTGCAACTTACCGCTGGGACTCGTCGTACCAATCCCAACATTCCCCGTCCTGCCAACATCGCTCGTTGTATTGGCATCTCCATCCCAGGTGGGATCGACTTCATCACCAACGGAAAGGCGCACCCAGGCGCTGCCGTCGTAGTAATAATATCCCGGATCGTTGTTAGTTTGGTAAATCAGTAAACCGGTAGCAGGGGAGGTAATGTTATTACGGTCCGATTCGGTCATGCGTGGAATAAGCATACCGGCTGATGTGGATTTTACATCCAGCATGGCAGATGGATCAGCGTCGGTGCCGTCTTCGTTGATGGCTACACCCTGGGCAGAAACATCATTACAGACAGTTGCCATAAAGATAACTAACCATAAAACACAGAATATTTTAGTTCTGATGTTCATAATTTAAATTTAATATTTCCAGGAATCATTTTTTACATCTAAATTCATTATATTCCCTTCAAAGATAAAAAATAATGCAATAAGGTTTAGGGTAATTTTATATTTTATACCAAATGTGAACCTGTTTTGGTTAAATGTTGCTAAATGGGTTTCAGATTATTCTTTTTAAATAAAGGTTCTACTGCATTTTTAATGGGTTATGATTAACCCGCTGCTTACCTAATCCTATTGTGTAATACCGGTAAGTTTCAATTCTGAAGTCGGAAGACCGAA
>CAZGPW010000119.1:0-2726 GCA_964527535.1 uncultured Bacteroidales bacterium | reverse complement strand
TCCCAAAGAAAAACCAAGCATTACAAAATACGAGATACAAAACAGGAGGCAAAACCTTGATGAGATCATGGCCTGTTTTTATCAACAAAAGCTGATCTCAATTGTGGTAGAAGGGGGAGTGGATTTACTCAATTCCTTTATTTCGAAACAACTATGGGATGAAGCCCGTATATTTACTGGTAATCATATTTTCAATGACGGGGTAGAAGCTCCCCGGATAAAAGGCACACTGATAGATTATAAGCAGTTTGGCAACAATGCACTTAAAATTCTAAATAAATGAGGTTAAGAAACACCTATACTAATCTGCATCCTGGAATTAAACTGATGATAGTTTTTACTCTGGTATTCATTGGTTTGTTTTGTTCTCAGGTTTTTTCAGGGATGGTGTTTTTGCTCAGCACCCCATCTGATATATCCCCCTGCATTAATTTTACAGACAACCTCAATGTCAATGTTCTGAAAGGGATACAGGGAATAAGTGCTGTTTTAACTTTTCTGATCCCTGCTTATGTAGTGGCTTTAATATCCCATCCTGATCCTTCATATCATTTACGGATGAAAAACATGATTGTTATCAAAGATGCTGTTTTTATTCTGATGCTTATGATTTCCGGG
Organism: uncultured Bacteroidales bacterium; assembly: GCA_964527535.1. Classification (GTDB taxonomy): domain Bacteria; phylum Bacteroidota; class Bacteroidia; order Bacteroidales; family ML635J-15; genus JAQIBY01. The sequence goes on along the minus strand of CAZGPW010000119.1, from coordinate 2,108 downwards.
ATTCCTTTCATCAACCTGATGGCTGAATGGAATACCTCCCTTAACCTGCCCGAATCACTTGACAAGGTAGAAAAGTGCATAATCATAATGGAAGAGTCGGCACAACAAATACAAGAAAAGCTTCTTTCTGCTGACAATGTCATCGGACTGCTTATTAACCTCATTGTGATAGCTCTCTTGCCGGCTCTTGGTGAAGAAATTCTGTTCAGGGGAATTATCCAGCGGATACTTCGTCAATGGACACAAAATATCCATGTAGCTATCATCATTACAGGGTTTTTATTCAGCTTTGTACACTTTCAGTTTTTTGGGTTTGTCCCACGTATGTTTTTGGGAGTACTTTTTGGTTATCTTTTCTATTGGACAGGGAATTTATGGGTTCCCATTCTGGCACATTTTGTTAACAATACAATTGCCACAATCTGGTATTATATGTATTTCAGGCATGAAACAACAGTGCCTGATCCGGAAGAATTTGGTGCCAGCAGCGAAAGTGCATGGCTTTACCTTTCCATTGTCATGTTTTCATCCATCACGATTTTTTACTTTTACCGTCGCCGGAAAGCACGGCATGTTTTGCATAAGTAAGTCCACAAGATAAAACGCTAAAATATGTTGCTCAGCCATGATGGATGTGTTCTTGCTCCTACCAGCACACCATAATCAACAATTTCTGTGGCACATGACTCCCATCCTTTTCTGTAAAACCCGGAAATAAAAAGCTCAAGGCTATTTTGCTTTGTTACTATCCAGCAAATATCCGCTTTTAGATAAAGTAAATCCACAGGTATGCCCTGCATTATTTCATTGCCATAAGTGGATGCCGTAATATAATTGGGATTAGAGCCGTCGCTGACAGGATAAAAAATATTTTCTCCCTGATTGTTGTTTCTGTCACTCAATCCGGATTTTGCATGCACACCCAGCAAATCCACACGGTAATGACGGTAGCGATAACCAATACGAAACAAAATTTCAGCAAAATTTGAACCCAGTGGATGAGCCAAAGCCTGATATACATGGGTGTATGTCTGAGAAACATCGTTATGTGCATACACAAACGGCCTTACAGCATTTATTTCTGTCTGCAGGTACAGATTTATAAGTCCGAAAGCATCGTGATATTTCAGACCCGCCTGCCCGGCATATTTATTGGCAAACCAACCATAGTTTATTGTTTCATCATCAGGGTTTAGCCTGTGCCTGATGTCATTTGCCAATTCTCCGGTTTTCATGTCATCAATTAAAAATTGTCCATAAAAAAACAGGTTTTTAACCAGGCCTATGCGTAGATTTAATCCGAGAAGGACATTGTCTGAACTGCCGATGCTGTATTCTACAGGACGGTAAAATATAAAAGGATTCAGATATTGCAATTCATATCCCATCCTGTCATCTTTTGTCCATACAATGCTTTCAAACAATCCCACCGATATCCGCTTATGAATGTTCCAGCTCAGGTAATGTATCAAAGCAAATTTTTTTGGCCGTGGATGAAAACTCTGGCTGTCTGAATTCCTCAACCACAACCAGTTCATCTGATAATGAACATTATTAAAATCTGCACCCAGACGTGTATATGGATAAGGAGAACTGTTACGAGAAATAAAAAGTGATCTGTATCCATCGCCAATAAACTGTTTGCCGATACCTGCTTCCAGGTTTACTATCCACGGGCTCTGGTAATGCAGGTACAAATCAGGTAAATAGGCAAGGTTCCAGTGCCTGTTAATGTTTTTAAAAGACATATACCCCGGCACCAATTGTCGTTCCCGCATCAACAAACGCAGATAATATGGCTGAACACCGGCAAAAATTTCCGTTCCGGCATGCATGGCAAGGGTATGCCCTGAATTATTGTAGGCTACATCGGCATTGAATCCCAGGCTGTTGTTGCTGAAAAATTTTGTTTCTCTGAGCAATCCTGCACTAAGGTGAAATGATGGATAGAAACTGAAATAAAGCTTGTCACTTGACAGGGTTAACTGAGAAAACTTCATTGCAAGGCTGTCATCAGGCCTCAGATTGAGTAAATTTACCGAACTGTGTTCGCTTAACGGGCTATGAAGTTTACGTTTTTCTATCAACAGGCGGTTACTTTCTGTTAT
>CAZGPW010000118.1:0-6764 GCA_964527535.1 uncultured Bacteroidales bacterium | reverse complement strand
GGATGACAATATCAACAATGTAAGCCACCATACCAGAAATGCGTTGATTATATGAATAATCAGATTGACAAGATGATAATATCGCACATCCAGCTCATGAAAATGGTAATTCAGCACAAAACTTAACATGCTCACCGGCCGGTTGGCACTATAGTTCCACCAGGCATCAACATCTGAAATATCGCGGATTTTTTTGTTTTTAACGATGTGCTCATAATCATCAAAATGAAATGAACAGTCAAAAGAATTTGAATAGATGATAATGCCGGTAAGGATTACAACAATGATCCCGGCCAAAACATAGTGTTTTTGCTTCGGTTTATTGGTATTTGATGCGCTTTTTTTCACCATAATGATGCAGCAAAAATAGGATAATCTTCGAAAACATCACAGTTTAAACAGGCTTATGACCAATAAACTACTATACTTTAGTTCACAAGCATTGGTCGATGGCGAAGGTATATTGGTGTATGCAAAAGCAAAAAAGTTTAACCAGCCCGACGTTAGCTTATTGTTTTTCAATCTTTATGTTTTCTATTGCTTGGGCTGAATTTAAGTTTAATACATACATACCCGGAGCAATATCTCCAACATCAAGTTTTATGAGTTTATATTCAGTATGGATGTCTTCCTTTTTGTAAACCACCCTGCGTCCTTGCATATCAACCAAACTAATTGTTGTCAACGCAGATGGCCAATTTGATAATTGTATATGCAATTTATCTTTAGCCGGATTCGGATATACGGTAATAGCATAGTGTTTTTCTTCATCTATACAATTAGCGAACAAGATTTTATACTCTTCTGTGGTACCGTCAAAATCCGTTTGAGAAAGTTTATAATACACATTGCCGGGGAGGCCGTTTTTATCTGAATAGGAATATGTATGCGATTCTGATGTATTTCCATAACCATCAATCCTGGCAAGTTCTTTGAAATCAATGCCATCTGTGCTACGGTACAGCGTGAAATAATCGTTGTTGGTCTCACTGGCTGTTGTCCATGTCAGATCTACGGCCTCATTTTCCATGTCGCAAATTGCATCAAAACTTACCAACTCCACAGGCAGGGGAATATCTTTGTTGGTTCCGCCAAAGGTAATTTGCCGTTCGCCTTTCGCACCAAAAGGCACTGTAACCGTAGAAGAAATATCCCCATCAGTTGTTGATTCTCCTGTAGCGTCGCCTCCGGCATCCTTCCAGATGTTATCCCAATAGGCGGTGGTTAAATTCTGCAGTTGGGATACCCCGTCACAGAAATCATGAATAGTACAGGGATCATTGTCCCGCCAATATAATGTTACATCCAGATACTGAGATGCATTTACCAGCCAGTATTCGCGGTCGGTGGTATGCGTCAGCGGCTCTTCATGTGTCCAGTCGTGATACCACCATGGATGGAGGTTGTCGTTGGAAAAGAAATACCTCACATTGATGTTGGTGCTGGCCGCAGGTGTGGCAGTAAACGGTGCCCATATTCTATAAGTTTGCGAGCCGGCTCCGATATCCCTGTAGTTCACATGCCCTGTTGGGAATGTAAAGGAAGCCGAGGCGCTGGTTTTTTCAACAGAACCGTCAACAAAACTGGTGCTTGTGCCTGCATTGGTGGTTGCTGAATTGGTAAAAATAACTTTATGGGTATTTGCATCCACAATACCACTGGTAAAGGTTGCTGCAGCATCAATGGTCATATCAGCATTTAATAACAAGCCTCCGGTATTGTCTATCAGAACATTTCCGAAATTTGCATTTGAAATCACGGTCTGCTGCGAGTTCCCTTCAAATTGAACTGTACCACCATTATGAGTATGTGTGCCATTCACATCCGACCAGTCTCCTTTCACAATTATTGTCTTGCCATTAGCATTGAAATAACCGGAATTAATCATAACATCATTATTGACGATCAGTGGTTGTGTGCCATTAAGAATAGTTGGATTGACATCTGTTCCTCCGGTATCAAAGAAATTATAAACGTAAACATTTGTGGAATTAACAGTGATGTTTGGTGCCCAACTGTCACCATCTGACCGCCCCCGCAACAATCCGGCATTTCCATTGTATGTCCCATTCAGGGTAAGGTTATCTCCAACTCCGAGGCTGCCACCATCCTGGTTGATTACTCCACCGGCATTCAATGTTATGCTGCAACCCGTTGTTACTTTACCATCATTTAAATCCAGTATTCCATCGATTGTTAATGTTCCATTGTTGGATGCTGCAGTACGCCAATAAGCAGAAGACCCTGTTAAATCAACTTCAGCACCTGATGATATGGATGCAGAGCCTGAGACTGAATTAATGGTATAAAGGTCATAATTGTTGATTAAGAAGGTTCCATCTGTAATGTTAAAATTTCTGTTTACAGACATGTTATTTGTCAGGGTAATGTTTGTAGGGTTAGAGCAGGTAAGATCGTAAAACTGTTTTGCAGCGGCTGTTCCACCTGCATTGATATCCTGGGCTGCGGTACCGTCAAAAGTAACCAATCCTGTTCCACATGTGAATGTCCCAAGATTTGTCCAGTTGCCGGCGCAATAAATGGTTCTGTCATTTGGATTGAAAGAGTTTCCGCTTGTTATATTAAAGTCCCCGTTAACATCAAACAACTGTGTGCTGCCGGTTTCAATGTAATAATCTCCGTTTATATTTACATCATTAAAATAGCTGCCGGCTTTCATTAACCGAATGTATGATGAACCATTAAAATTGATAACTGCAGACCCACTGCCGTAATAATTTCCTCCACCTGCATCCTGTTCTTTGTAATATCCGTTGGTAGTTAACGTTCCCCCTGAGTGGTAAATATTACCCTCGTAATTTGGTATATTTGCGCATTCTATGGTCCCCGATGTGATGTTTATTGTACTGCTGTAACCATCCCTGTTGTAGAAATATTCACCACAAGTTATCGTTCCACCATTAAAATTGGCTGTGCCTGCATAATTTTCAAATGACCTTGCAATATTCAGAGTTCCGCTGGAGATTGTAAATGTTTCGTAATTGTCAAGCCCTGAAAATCCTGTGCCGCCACTTGTTGCTGTAACATTTAAGGTGCCGCCACTGATTTTAAGCGAAGCCTTTTCTTCGATCCTCAGGTTATTGCATTCGGCTGTTCCTGTTGAAATATCAGGATAATATGTACAGCTTTGTGGTAGGATAACGTCAGTTGTACTCGTTGGAACACGCCCGTTGCCCCAGTTCATGCAATTGAACCAATCGGTATCGTAGTCTCCTACCCATGTGCCTTCGGGGCTGGCATCACTATATAAACTGACCTGATAAGACCCGGAAACATCCTGGTCGCAATCTGTTTGACAATTGTCTGTAACACACCTGTAATATGTGCTTTCTGTTATGCCGGTAGGTGTATAAGAGGAACCTGTAGCGCCGCTGATGTTTGACCAGGTCGTATTGTCAGGGCTGGATTGCCATTGATAAGTGCATCCTATCCCATCACTAATTGAGGCAGTAAATCCGGTGGCATCATCTCCGTAACAGAGGGTTTGATTGGATCCGGAGACTGATACAGTAGGATCGGCCACAACTGTAACTTGAACAGTACTTGTTGGAACTGATTCACAAGAGACTCCATCTAAGGTAGAAACTGTGATTCTTCTATACTGCGTTGTTTCTGTTAATCCCGAAGGGGGGTTATACGTTGCTCCTGTAGCTCCGGCAATTGTTGACCATGATGAGAAGGGGCTAACAGCTTTTTCCCATCGATAAGTTATTGAACCATCTCCGGCTCCGGAAGTTGAATTTGTAAATGCTGAGGGATCACCTCCAGTACATATGCTTTGTGCTGATGCAATCGAACCAGTTGTTGGACTTGCTTGAACATCAATCATCAATGAAGAAGAACGGTACAAATCTTCAACATCCTCTGAACTTAAAGCTGCGCCGTATATTCTGACATCATCAACTTCTCCATTTATTCTATATGTATTATTATTTAAATGTCTGCCAATATCAAAAACCCCACCATTATTTGTGCTCACATTAGAATTACTTCCTTCCAAGACACCATTAACATACAGTTTAGTGCCGCTTGCATCTGAGGTTGCAACCACATGATACCATTGATTTAATACTGGAATTGTTGTTCCATTTGTGTTGACTTGCCCCGAGGCAGTATATGACAGTCTGAATGGAGAACCAGAACCATTACATGCAATATAAGGCAGTCCAAAGGAGATAAATATTGGATAACTTGAAACTGTGTGTGCCTTTTTCATTACCCATAACGAAATTGTCCAGTCGTCAGGTGAAAATGCTACAGAACCGGATCTAATGTATTTTGTTGCAACTCCATCAAATTCATACGCACCACCATCAACGCCATCTGATATCCAATCCGGAGCAGTTGCGGCTGCAATTGATCCATCATTACCATTGCTTGAATAATCGGTGACGACAACAGGCGATACTGAACCATCAACAAACGGCGTCATATTATCCTTTTCTTCAACCTGGACTTTATCTACCCATAGTTTTCCGTATGTACCGGAATGCCCATAAACATATATTTTACAATTAGCATCAAGATCCCAGTCTGTTCCAATTGTTGTAGTATATGATACTCTCTCCCAGGAACCTACGTTCGTGACATTTATTGTTGCAATATTACTTTCAAAACTGTATGATCCTGTTGATATTAGTTTGTGATACAAACCAACACGAGCACCTTTACCTGAGACATCTGTTTTCTGATACCATGAGACAGTTACAACGTCACCTTGGCTTAAACCCAAACTACTTGGTGTCCCGAGGCTCTGTGATATACCCAGCCATCGGTGACCTAACCCATAGGTGTTGTTTTCATCTTGAAATAACATACATGGATCAGATGCTCCATCAATACCAGCAGATACCCACCTTGCATGATAGCCAGTGGCAGGGGATCCTACACCGCTATTATAACCGGTACTCCAATCGCTCACTGTTATAGCATCGTTATGTAAGGAAACATCCCACCCAGGTTGATAATCTCCAGGTGTTCCATTTGAAATGATAGATCCGTTTGGGTTATCCACAATATTAGTCGTGGGCTCCTGAGCATCATCAAAAGTATAATGTAAAAGCAAATCAGTGGTTACTGAAACAGGCGTTGAATATGCAATAGCACACATATTATCTGTTACCATCCGTCTATAACAAGCGTCTTGTGTTAAATTACCTGCTGAAAAGTTTTGTGAGGTTGCTCCGGATATATCTGACCATGATCCGGTACAGTTCTCTTGAATTTGCCATTGATATGAATATGTACCATCCCCTCCGGTTGGACTTGTTCCAACCAAGGTTGACGGCGAGGTATTGTAACAAATTGTTTGATCAGATGATATTGAGCCGGGAGTCAGAGGAGTAAATACTGTTACTAATACAGATGATGATGTTGCTGTCCCACATCCGCTACCTCCTGCAGAAATAATAACCCGGTAATAAGTATTGCTTGTTAAGCTGCCAGTTGAATATGAATCAGCGGTTGCTCCTGTTATGTCAGTCCATGTTGAATTATTTGGAGAACTTTGCCATTGATAAGTTAGAGATGGTGTTCCGCCTGTAGCTGTAGCTGACATTGTATGGGATTCTCCATAGCATATACTTGCACCAACAGGTTGAGTTGTGATCGATGGATCTGAAACAACCGTTACTGTGACAGTATTTGTTTGAGCATTGCCACAACCGCTACCAGAAGCAGAGGCTATACAATAATAATTACCTGAAGTAGTGGCATTATATGATGTGCCATTTGCCCCACTTATGGGAGAACCATTTTTGTACCACTGGTAAGTTAATGAAGGTGTCCCTCCTGTTGCTGACATGCTTAAAGTTATTGAGCCTCCAGAACATATAGTTCCTCCAACAGGCTGTGATGTAATGGATGGATCTGCAACAACATCCACACTTACAGGAGATGAATATACTGATGGGCAAGCACCATTATCTGCCCAACTGCGCACATATAATGTATGGCCCACATTGCTCGAAGACCAGCTGTGGGGATTGTCGCTACCCCAATCGGTCCAGCTGCCTCCTGTGCCATCCCACTGATACTGCATCTGTTGAAATCCAACTGTACCATTGGCTTCAAATTGTGATGAACCTCCGGAACATATCTCACTGTTGGTCACCGACATTGTGCCAGCATCGGATTGTTGATCAACTGTGACAGTCTTACTAATACACCCAGTTGTATTACATGTACCTGTCCTTCGCACATAGTATGTTGTAGTAGATGTGGGAGATACTGTTATTGAACTTCCTGTCCCCAGCACAGATCCTGACCCACAGCCCCCGGCATACCATTGATATGAAGCTCCTGTTCCGTGAGTTCCACCTGAAGCTGTTAAAGTTGTTGAATTACCATTACAGATAGTTGTAGTCCCCGATATTGATGTTGGAGCAGTAGATTCAGTCTTAACACTCACTGTCGTACTGACACAATTTGTAGTTCCACAATCCCCCTCATAACGTGCATAGTAAGTTTTTGAAGCACTCAGGGATTGAGATATTGTCATCGGATTCCCTGTGCCAATAAAGGTTCCACCACAGCTACCTGTGTACCAGTATGTATCTGCTCCTGTTCCTAAGGTGCCGCCTGAAGCCGAAAGATCAATGTTTGTTGAGGTACTGGGGCAAACACTTGATGGACTGGCTGATGCAGATGTGGGGTCGGTGGAAGGGGTACAGAATGACATTTTAGCGACGTATCCCGTACTACGTTCAAGAGTAATAGAATATGAACCAAAAGTCATTGGCAAA
>CAZGPW010000117.1:0-6433 GCA_964527535.1 uncultured Bacteroidales bacterium | reverse complement strand
TGAAAAAAACAGACTTAGAAAAACATTTGTAGCAACAAAATCGAAAAAATATCAGCTTATCTCACTGAATACCTGCGTTTTGTTAAAGTAAAATCCGTTCAAAATGACACGCTTTTCTAAAGCTTCCCAACCCGGATAAACCGCCCGCCTGCCGAACGGGCAGGGAAAGCTCAAAAAACTTGTCAGGCGAAGCTCAGCGGAGACGAATAATGAATACTGAACAAGGAATGTCGAATGATGAAGTTAACAGCAAAAATCTGATTGGCATGTACACTGTATGGTGTACTTCGAAATTCATTATTCCTTGTTCAATATTCGATATTCAAAAAAAAATATTCTGCCAAAAATAACACGACAGGATCAATACCTGACAAATTTCCCCACCGCTACATTGTTTTCGCCCACCACACGTATAATGTACGTTCCGGAACTCAGGTCAGAGACGTTCATTTTCAGCAGCGTCCAGTTACCGGCCTCGTCAATGGCGATTTCTTTATGGGTTTTGCCGTTGATGTCTGTGATAAAGAGGGTGGCTGCTTGCGTATTGAAATGATGCAACGCAACATTGAGCTCGTCTTTCACGGGATTGGGGAAGCAAGATACCAGGGGTTCTATGGTTTTTTCTTCCACAGAAAAGTTTTCACCAACCACAAAAACATGCGGATCGGGAAAACCGATGAAGGGGTGATTTTCGCTGCGTCCGCTTTCATCGGCGGCGTGAATGATGTATGCAACGGTATCTTCCGGGTTTTGAGCAGGGATGCTGGATGTGTAAGTGTTGCCGGCATCATGGCTCATCACCAGATCCTGCCAGTTGCCTCCGTTGACGGAATAATGCACTTTCAGCGAATCGCTGATGAGGTTATGGTCTCCATAGCTGACAATGTCTGATGATATTTCGTAATTTGTATCGGGACTTTGCAATCCGGTCAGGGGGTAATGAAAAATGTGCAGCATTTCGATGTCTGCCACTTCGTGTGTGCGGCAATGCAGTGCGTCTGTAGATTGCCAGTCGGGGGCGGTGGTGTTTTCCACGGCATGAACCTGATACCCCGGCATGGCCTCTTCATACACGGCGATGGCTTCATCGTTCCATTCGCTGCCTGAACCTGTTGGTACCGGCACAAAAACATGGCCGTTCATGATCAGGGAATTGGTATATGGCTGGCCATCGGGACTATAGGCACGATATACCTCGTAATTGGTGCCATAAGAGCTTTGATGATTGGCAAAATAATCGGCTGCAGCTTCATAATCTTCATAGCGGTCATCGGATTCAGGGACTTCACCTACCAGCACTTTGTCAACATCCAGAAACTTTGCCCAGCAATCAATGTGTTCAATGTAGTCATCCATCGGATCTTCTGCCACAAAGTAGTCAGTGATTCCCAGGTAATTTTCCATGCGGGCATCCACCTCTGCAGCGTCAATGTTGTATGATTGATTATCTGCATTTTCATTATACACCAGCGTGGTTGAAGCGGCTTTTCCCATGCCGTCGCACATGTAATTTCCGCCGGTGTGTTCCACTTCCATGCCAAACACATCAATGTCCAGGATGCTGCCAAACTCTACCGGAACATAATTGTCGTCGGGGCGGTTGCGGTTGTAATCAAAATTCACAATGCCTGCTTCAGGAGGTGTGCCATGTTGAATGAACCACGGCGAAAAATCCCGTGTCCAGTATGTGTCGGCAGGGACATTATGATAACTTACGCTGTCAGTATTCACGCCGCCATCGGATAATTCAGTCTGAATGGTTGCCAGGTCTTCACTGTCAGAATAAATCAGGTAAACATGTGTGACATCAGCCAACTGAGCAATCAAATCAACAGGAATACCAAAACCACCATAATAGCCGCCCGGGTAAGCAATGATCACGCCCTGGTTGCGTTCCCATTCGGCAATGTTGCGCACAAAGCCCGTAGGGGGGGCTGTGGGCGTTATGTCTTTTGAGTTTCGTATTCCCTGCCGGTGATTGTCAAGTTCTTCCCACGTGAGCATGTGGTACTTGCTTTGCAGGGAATCGGGAAGATAGTTTTGAGCCTGAATGTTCATGGCCATCCAGAAAATAAGCGGTAATAGAATTAATTTTTTCAAAACATTAAAATTTAGTTTTTAGACAATGCGCAATGCTAAACTAATTTTATTGATTTATAATGTATTGATACTGTTCGGGCATATTTATTTTTTGATAATCAGCCGTTTAGTATTAAGTTGCGTATCTGTTTTCATTTGCAACATATACATGCCGTTTGACAAGCTGTTCACATTAAAGTTAATCTTGTATTTGCCTTGTGAGCATTGCCTGTCCAAAATATGGCGAACAACACGTCCATGCATGTCAACAAGCCTGATGGTCACATCTGTATTTTTATCAAGGCTAAAGGCTATGCCGGCGTAATCCGTTGCCGGGTTAGGCATGATGCTGAAACTTATGTCATCAACGTCCGTGCTGTGTTGTTGGATGACGGTGACCTGATCGTGGGGTGGGAGGAGAATATCATCCAGCCAGGCTGCATCACTGCCACCTGATCCGGTTCCCCAATCATCCTTTTCGTATGTCCATTTCAGGTTATGCACGCCGGTACCTATGCTGTATGTCTCCTGCGACCAGTCAACTTCACCAGCCCATTGATCCTGCATGGCATCATCAAGGTAAAAAGCAAGAAAATCAAGGTAATATCCCCAATATAGATCTTCACAGGATACTTTTTTATAAAAACTCAAATCGCCTGCCGTGGTGACATCTATGTTGATCTCCAGTGTGGAAGTTTCGCCGTCACCGATGCTACCGGAGCGGGCACAATAATCGCCTTCGTACGGATAATCGTTGGTTGCCTCATTTAATCCCACGATAGTCCACGGTGAAGTACCATCATCTTGCCAATTATGCAATGAAAAATCGTTGGTTTCCCAGTCTTCTGTTTGCAAACCGATCGGGAGGGTTACACTGGTGGATACGGAATATTCACCACTGGTGTATGTAAGCTCTGCCAGCATTGAACTTCCTGATGGAAGGCCGGCATCCACATTGATGGTAAACCCGGTAAGTTCAGAATTCCCGGCAGTTAATTCGCTTACGTCAACATCCGTTTCAACTGCAGAAGCATTTTCGGTGATGTTTATGTTACAGTTTCCGGCAACAGCAAGGTTGTGGCCTGTGTTTTCAGCAAGAAAATACACGGTAACCTCTTCGCCGGGGTCCATAATGCCGTTTCCGTTGCCTGAAGCATCATCAACATGATCAAAACTGATGTTGAGTTCAGGTGCATGAACGGTAATGTTATGGCTTGCATTCCATACGCCGGTGTCATTGTCTGTGATGACAAATTCGATGGGAATAATGCTTTGGTCAGGAATGCCATCGACAACAGAAACTTCATAAGCATCATCTGCCGTGGTTGTAGCATCGCTTGCTATATCGCCGTAAGTCTCTGTATCGTCGGTAATGGTAAAATCCGGAAAGGTGGTGGAAATATCCGCACTTACGCCTGTGGCCATATCCACACCTACATTTTTCAGCGTTACATCCAGCAATGCAGATTCACCATTGTTGAGCATGCCATTGTTATTGCCTGCTGCGTCATCAATAACCACATCATTCAACACAACATACGGGCCTTCGGGTACAATGACGGTAACATCTGACTGGTAAGTTACTTTATTGTATGCAGTAACCGTAATCTTCATGTTTCCCGGGGCTGTAAAGGGATCAATAGGTACATCAACAGACCCGCTTTGCACGTAACCGGTGCCAATGATCGCAGTTTCACCTCCATCGGTTTTTGTCAGGGATGCCAGTGCGCCTTCGGCATCGCAATTAACGCTGAAGCTGGTTTCACCCACGCTGATGACATCGTTGTGTGAAATTGCCATGTCAGCCGGGGTTTTTGTACGCACCATCAGTGAAGGATCACCAAACAATGTCCATGTATCAGCCATTTGAGGCCCTGAAGCGGAGGCGTATTCTTCAATCATGTGGAACATGCCGTTGAATGAAAGGCCGCCATAAGTCCGTTTGATATTGTTAACGTAAGATTCAATAAGCAGGTCGTTCATTTCATCCTGGGCATCCATGGGGTCTGCCCATGACTGATTTATTGTTGAAGCCATGATGCCAATGGCGCCTGTGGGAGTGCCTGCATTTGTAGCACGCATCCAGGCTTCGGCAAAACAGGTGTTGGTTTTGAAATCCCCGTTGATACAGGCCACACTCCAGATGAAAGGATAAAGGTTATCGTTTGTCAGGTTATTGACATCTGTGTTGGAATAACCGGTATTGACCCATGAGGTTACGTCTCCATGTCCCACGTAATTAATAACACCTGTCCCGGCATTGACAGCATCGGATATTTGGGCATTTGATCCGCCATCCTGATAAACATCAGTAACCGTATAGCCATAACTTTCAAGGTCAGTTTTTATATTGTCCATGTGTTCGGCATCGGATTCCCCGTCATCTCCGGTACTGGCGTCCCCTTCGTTAGAGGCTGAACCCAATGCGTTTTCCAACCAGCCATTGGTATTGTCATAATCGCGTTCGTATTCAATGAGCTTGTTGACCTGGTTGGTAACTTCTTCGCCGGTTTCGGCGCTGATACGCCCGATGAAACAATCGGCATAATGATCATCGCCGGCGATATAAACGTATTCATTATCGCTGTCGTCGTTTACTTCGTTGGTGGGTACTTGTGGTGCATCGCCTACCAGCAACACGTAATTTACCCCGTTGGTGTTGTAGTCATTTTCAATGTACGTTCCAATGTCTGATGCTGTGGAACCCACTGTTGTCAGATTTACCATTTCGGTTTCAATGCCCTTTTCACGTTTCCATGTCACGTAAGGTTCCATCTCATCCGTAAAATCATCGAAGGCAATGATCAGCATGCGGCCGGGAGTGCCTTCGTCAAGCGGGGTGTATTTATCTTCTTTGTAATTCAAAAAATGGTTTTTATAAATATCACGGAAATCATCAGTTACACCCAGGTTTTTGTTTTGTTGTAGCTTGTTGACTGACTTCCCTTCTGTATGATTGATTTGTACAGTTATGTCGGTGTATATGCGCAGTGTTTTTTGCACAGGGTTATACCGGAAAGGAAACGCTGTTATGCTTATGCCCCTGTAATTTCTTATGATGAATGGATCGGAAAGGGTGGCTTCTGGTTCCGGGAAAAACCTGTCCTGGTTATACACTTCTCCGTATGTATAGGGTACCTGGTCAGGGTCTTGCGTCCTGAGCAGGCTCCCTTTTGACGGGGCTATATCAATGTTTTCAATTTCAATGTAATCGTTGTATATTACCTCAATGTTTGTTGCAGCTTTGTCCGGGATTATCACCGAAGTTGTTAGCTTGGGCATGTCCGGGGCCCCTTTGTGTAGCAGTTGAGTTGCTCCCGGTGATTTTATCATAAATTCATTTCCCTGTGGTGTTTGCACCTCGTTAAACGCGTATGCATTCAGGTTGAATTTAATGGTTTGATGATCATCCTGAGATGCCACCATTTGAATGTGTGGATTAGCAGGGTCGGTGTTGTTAATTTTTGTCCAGTTGTCTGCAAACAGAAAATTAATGGCCAATAAAGCAAAGGAGAGCAGGTAAATTTTTTTCATAATAATTTATTTTTCATTAGATAATAGATGTAAAAACTAACCATAAGGCTGCATAAAAATAATGGAATATTTTACACAATAGCCCTTGCACGTTGTGGGATTGGCTTAAAAAAACCTTAAGGTTTTAAAATGTGCTTATTATCTACCCCCTGATACTGATGATGGATTATCCTCAACGAATATACTTTTTTTAATGATTTGGGCAAAACCCCGCTGATTTTCTGTCGCTAAGCGAATCAACCGCTCAGCGAAAAAAACAGCGGGGTCGGTCTGCGCCTGCTATCTGCCACCTGCTCTGTGGCTGCTGTAAGCCTGAAAACAGGAGCTTCCGTCTCCACTCCGTTACGCCTGCCGTCGCTCTGTTGTCAGCACAGCAGCATCACATCGCAGCCGGCAGGATAATCCGGCTCCGCCCTTTTGCTGCGGGGAATTCCAGTCATTCAGGAATGCGATCGAACAGTTAAAAGCAGTAGCATCAGGGATCAAATCGAGCCTGAAAGTCTGTCATCTCACGGACGAGGGCCAGCAGTCTGTGCAGGGTTCCGGCCTCGCCCAGGGCCAATACACCGTCTATTACCTCCAAAACGGCACCGTGCTTGACAGCGAAAACATGATTGTGGAGTAGGGGTTATCAGCCACAAAACCCCGCCGGAAGCACGGTCAGGAACTGTCATGGACAAGTTTACGCCGGATAGGTTTTGCATTACCGTCAAGCTGCGGGACAGGTTTGGTGCTTGTGTTTTGTAAATTGTTTGAATATTGATGCTTGAATATTGGATATTGTTTGTTTTTTGGTATTTGTATTTTGGAATTTCTTTGC